>JAAZHE010000213.1 GCA_012510855.1 Bacillota bacterium
GCTGTCGAGGAGCCAAGGAATATTTTCGCCAATGGGAAAGCGGCTTTTTTCCGGGATATTGAGAATAACGTGCCGCATCTGGTCTACAGACCTGTAACAGTCTGGAGTTTGGATTAGTAGGGGGGTTACCCATGGGTATAGTCGATGGACAGCGAATCCAGGAACTAGAGCAGATTGCCAGGGAGCTTAGAGTCGCAGTTGTCAAGATGGTTTACAATGCCGGCTCGGGACATCTGGGCGGATCCTTATCCGCGGCAGATATCTTGACTGCACTTTATTTTGACAAAATGCGGGTTAACCCCGAGGAGCCCAATTGGGATGACCGGGACCGCTTTGTGCTGAGTAAAGGCCATGCCGGACCGATTCTCTATGCAGTTTTGGCAAAGCGGGGTTATTTCCCAATGGAGGAACTATCTACTTTAAGGAAGTTGGGAAGTAGATTGTCCGGGCATCCGGCTTGTTTCAAGACCCCAGGAGTTGATATGACCAGCGGTTCCTTGGGCCATGGCCTATCTGTGGGCCTCGGCATGAGGCTGGCAGGAAGGGTTAGGGGCAAGGACTTTCGGGTATTTGTCCTCTTGGGCGATGGCGAGATCCAGGAGGGTCAGGTTTGGGAGGCCGCTATGGCAGCTAGCCACTTCAAGGTGGACAACCTGGTGGCAATTGTAGACTACAACCGGGTACAGCTGGACGGCACCGTCGATGAGATCATGGAGGTAGCACCTCTAGCCGACAAATGGCGGTCCTTCGGCTGGCAGGTCCTCACCATGAACGGCCATGACATGGGTGACATCCTGACTACTTTGGATGAAGCAATTGCCCAAAGCAAGGAGGGACCGGTGGTCATTATTGCGGATACCGTCAAAGGCAAGGGCGTATCCTTTATGGAGGGACAATCCGCGTGGCACGGCAGATGTCCCACCGAGGCTGAATACAAACAGGCTCTGGCAGAATTAGGAGAACAAGGTGGTGCAGAGGTATGAGGACAGAAAAAATGATCGCCCAGAGAGAAGCTTATGGGGCCGGCTTGGTGGAATTAGGAAAGGCCAATCCCAAGGTGGCTGTTCTCGATGCAGATGTCTCCAATTCTACCAGGACCCTGTATTTTGCCAAGGAATTTCCCGAGCGCTTCTTCAATTTCGGTATCGCTGAGCAGAACATGATGGCGGCAGCGGCAGGTATGGCAAAGTGCGGACTCATTCCCTTTGTCAATACTTTCAGCTTTTTGGCCACCTACCGGGCAGCTGACCAGCTGCGGACGTCCATCGCGTACACCAAGGCCAATGTGAAGATAGCGGCGACCTACGGCGGGCTTTCCGACTCCTTTGATGGGCCCACCCACCAGTCCGTTGCCGATTTGGCCATGGTGAGAGCGCTTCCTGACTTGACGGTAGTGGTGCCGGCGGATGCAGTAGAGGTGGAAAAGGCTCTGCCTGTGCTGGCTGAGTTCAACGGTCCTGTTTGGCTGCGGCTATCCCGTAATCCATCGCCGGTAATTTATGGTGATGATTACCAGTTTACCTTGGGTAAAGCAACGCTCCTCAGAGAAGGAACTGACCTTACCCTGATTAGCTGCGGAACTGTCCTAGGACGGGTATTGGATGCCGCGGATCTGTTGGCGAAGGAAGGGCTTAGTCCCCGGGTGGTCTCAATTGCTACCCTCAAGCCAATAGACAAAGAAGCCATCTTAGCGGCAGCCCGGGAGACTGGTGCTATTGTGACTGTAGAAGAACACAGTATCCTGGGAGGTCTGGGAGCTGCCGTCAGCGAGATCGTGACAGATCAACATCCATGCCCAGTAAAGCGGGTAGGCATTCCCGATACCTTTGCCGATACCGGACCGTATGAAGAGCTTCTGGATATGTTCGGACTATCGGTGGATAATATCGTGAAGGCAGCGAAAGATGCTCTGGCCATGAAAAAGGCCAACAGCTGATGAAAGTCAAAGCGTAAGCAAAGAGAACAACGGGGTAGATGTTTCCTTCGTATGTCAAAAAACCTTCGCGTACTCCCTGGTGGGGGAGCGCGAAGGTTTTTATTCAACGGTAAATGCCCTGTGATGCAAACGCCGAATACACTAGATAACAGAAGGAGAAAGGTGCAAATACTTGTTAGAAACATGCCACGGGGGGTGCGCCACCGATTCTGCACATCCCAAGAGTTAAGGGCCTCAGGCGGAGGAGGATCTGCGAGCCTTTAACTCCTGGCGGTTGAGTAAAGTTATGATGTTGGAGGAGTCTTCATTGCTAACGGACTGAAATTTGATACCGGTGAGCCAGTCGCCAGCATCATTCTGCCGCTGCCAGACGACTTCCCCAGTGCATGTGATAGGCTTTTCGATTTCCTTGAAATTAATCTCGATAGTGCTGTTAAGCGGCAGCCGCACTGGACAGCGGATTTGGGCGCCTTTCAGGCTGAGGTCAATGGTAGTCCCGAAAGCTGGCTTTTGGCGAATCCCCTCGGGTACAGGTAAACCATGAGATAGTCCCAGTAGATGAACTTCAACCGGAAGTTCTATAGCTATTCACCGGTAATTGCGGCGGTCCAGAGCCAGGTATCCGTGCTCAGGATTGAAGGCGCATTGGAATTTATACGGACAGTATTCCGTCAGTTCCACCATATGATTGCTTTGACATAGGTAGCGAATAAGCTGCTGTGAATGTTCGTAGGAAATGTCATCTATCCATTCGGTGGATTGATAGCCAAGTTTGCTGGCCAGGTGACGGGCAAAGGCTTGCGAGACCTGCAGTTTCTCCTTGCGCTCCGACTTGCGGACCTTGATAGCGTATTCGACACAGCCGATAGTATTGTCGTTATCCCTGATGAGTTTGGTCATCACTGTGTAAAGGCTCTGTCCAAATGCCAAGAGTTGCCCTTGGATTTCTCTGCCTGTTTGTATGGTGCGGCCGATAACGGTTGAAGCCAGGCCCTTGTTCAACACTTTGGCTAGGTTCTGTCCAATGAGGGTTCTAGGCAGACGCTCCCGGCCGGTCAACTCCTGCACCAGTTCCATGCCCGGTTGGTTTATATAAGTAATCTGTCCATCGGTATCGATGGAGATAATGGGAATCACAGAAGCAGCATGCCTCAAGGTCTGAGGAATAGCTGCGTTAAGTGATTTCCGCAATCCAAATGACCCCAACAAGACTGCAAAAACTCCTTTCCTCGAGAATATAAGCCCTGAATCCGATCCCCCGAGCAGTAGGCACAAAGTCCTAGGTCGGACACACACAATGCCCATTTTATACCAAGAAAGTCCTAGAAGTAAAGTTAAGTTTTGGCAAGGGTAGTGAGAAGTGTGGCAGTCTATTTACATGTAGTTCGATGGCCTTCTTTATATGGGGAGGCTGAACTCAACGCAGGCTCCGCCTGTAGGTCTGCTATAAGCCCGGACAGTACCTCCCTGCGCTTCCACTAACTGCTTGACAATGTACAACCCTAGTCCAGACTGGCCTACTTCGAGGGTCCTGCTCTGGTCTCCTCGATAGAACTTATCAAAAAGATGACGCAGATCCTGAGGTGTGAAACCAGGTCCTGTATCACAGACCGCAATGTGGAGTGTTTGCCCTTTAGTCCGGGCAGAAAGCGCAATGGTTCCACTAGCTTGAGTGTAATAGAGGCTGTTCATTACTATGTTGTCTAGTATGCGGCTTAGCTTGTCTTGATCTAGCCGAACTGATAGAGGTTTTTCCTCAGATAGAGATAGCTCCAGTTCCACAGAGATGTTTTTCCCTGCGCCCATGCCTCGGTATACATCCAGCTTGTCTTTGAGAAATGCAGTCAAATCAAACTCGGTAGGAATGCTGGGCTGGCTGGCTTCCAGTTCTGCCGCATAGAGCATCTCCTGCACAAGCCGTCCGCCCCGGCGAGCGTTGTCCGCGATTACTTGGAGATACTTTTTTGCCTTGGCCCGATGGTCTATCTCCCCCAAGAGTGCCTGGGCATAACCTTGAATTATGGCGAAGGGCGTCTTTAGATCATGGGCTAGGGCTGCCACCATTTCCTGATGCTGCTGTTGAGCTTGCCACTGGGCCAGAAGGGATTCTTTTAAGGTTTCTTTCATCTCATTGAAGGCCTGACAAAGTCTGCCCAGTTCATTGTCGGCTTGGTACTCAACGGCAAAATCTAAGTCTTGAGCCTGCACCTTGTGGGAGGCCTCAATCAGCATGTTTACAGGTTCCCCAATGCTCTTGGCGAACCGTCTGGCAAAGATGTAGGTAAAGAGGACTATAAAGACAAACGGTGACAATATGACTATAACCCCCATAGGGATTAACCACAGGCGATCCTGGGCCAGGGGAATATAGGGCGTCAGCTGGTAGACTAAGGCGACTGCTCCTTGAAGACTTTCGTCGGAAAAGATGGGGATAACTCGGACGAATCTTCCTTCATGGGAGATGGTGGTGTTGATCTGGGTGTGAAGCTCACTCCTGGTGCCTATTATGTCACCTGTCTCTGTTCCATAAAGAAAGCGGCCGAACCCATCCAGAACTTGGTATTTGAACCCTTCTTTGGGAATCAGATGAGCCAGGATCGCGTCGTCGGCCAGAACAGCCGTACCTAATTGGCGGATGGTCTCCTCCAGCTGCGGGACTTGCCGTTCGAAATGGTTGGCGGGATAGATTCGCTTATACTGCAATAGTGAAAACAAACGAAATGCCGCCAGATAGGTAATGACTGTGGCTGCTAGGCTTAAAGCTAGGATGAGCACAAAGCTCACTATGAATTGGGTCTTCAAGGACCTTCTAGCCAGCAAGTTCATCATCTCCTTTAGGAGCGCTTTTCCCAGCGGTATCCAATGCCCCATACAGTACCGATGTATTGGGTATCAGGATCGGCGCTGCTGATTTTCGCCCGGATGTTTTTGATGTGCTCCGTGACTGTAGACGCATCTCCTTCTGCATCATAGCCCCAGACTTTCTCGTAAATCTGGTCCCTGGAGAACACTTGCCCAGGGTGGAGAGCCAAAAGTTCGAGAATATCAAATTCCCGTTTGGTCAGGAAAACACGGGTTCCGCATACCTCTACTTGACGGGACTGCAAGTCAATGGCTAAATCGCCAAAGCGAATCCATTTCCCCTCACCTCCCAGCTTCAATGAAAGGGCCCGCTGTTCCCGACGCAGATGGGCATCAATCCGGGCTAGCAGCTCTGGCAAACTGAAGGGCTTTAGGATATAATCATCGCCTCCAAGGGCCAGGCCCTTGATGCGGTCTGCTTCGCTTTGCTTTGCACTGAGAAAGATAATGGGGCAGGTCACCGAATCCCGGATAGTTCGGCAAACAGTATAACCATCTAAACCCGGCATCATAATATCTAGAATTATGAGATCCGGTTCGTACTGCGCCAGTGCGGTTCCTTCCTCGCCGTCAAAGGCGGCGAACACCTGATGGCCTCGACTCTCCAACTCATCCTGCAGGAGATTAACCAAGTCTTTGTTATCATCGATAATCAGAATCTTTGCCACGCCGAGTCTCCTTTCTCAATCATAGACTCTACGTCCTTCCCAGCGTTCAAACCAGATTAAGCCTCCTACGGTGGTAGTGACTAGGAATGCCGCTGCTATGGCCAGTGCAGACTGAGACCTGGGAATGATTCCATAGTAATAATCAGTACCAGGTACCATGGCAAAGCGAGCAGCCCAGCCCCACGGCAGATACTGCCAATAGCTGTCGCCCAGACTTGTCAAAGATAGCGCTCCCAGCAGTAATCCGATACAGCCTACTCCAATGGAAGGACCCATGCCAAGAGCTAGACTGATCCATAGGTGGAAGACTGCTAAAGGAATGGTGGTTAGTTCAACTACCATGCCGCCGAAAATGAAGGGACGAAGGGCGAGGGGTATCCCTAATCCATATTTTACACTGATAACTAAGGTGCCTACACCAAGGCCGGTGCTGAGGGTTGTAAGCAGAACCAGCACCATTATTTTACCTGTATAGAGACGAACCCGAGAGGCGCGGCTGCCCAGCAATCCTCGAATGCTGCCTGCTTGGGCTTCTTGGTGGCTCATCAAGCCCGTTAGGAGCCCAGCCCCGAGGGGTACAACAACTGCTGCCCATACCTGGTAAAAACCTTCATAGATACTGACTTGCACTTGCTCCGCGGCCCCTCGCCCGGAAAAATACCAGACCATGAAGGACCCGTACAACACTGGTGCAAGAAAGGCTAGCCACAGAATCGGTGTGCGGCGCAGTTTCAGCCATTCGACATACAGGATCCTCATCACTATCTCATCTCCATCCTTCCAAACCATAGAGCGGTGAGTAAGCTCATGACCACAAGAGAAACGATGGCAAGACCTACACCTATCGGAATTACCATCGGAGTGCGCAGGGGATCACCAGGCGGCAAGAAGGTCCCGTTGGGGTGTACGCCCATCAGGGGGCACATTAGTCTTGTCGGCCAGCTCCAGGGCGAATAGATCCAATACGGAGTCTGTGCCGCCAGGACACCGCCCAAGAGTCCGACAACCCCCAGGGCGATGCAGGCGAATATGCCAAAGATATGGGCAACCAGGAGCTGAATAGGAATCTGGGGTAGAGCAGTAATCCACAGAATTGCACCTCCGACAAGAATCTCCCGCCACGGTACAGGTCCAGTCGCGGTGATGAATCCAAAGGCGATAGTTGTACCCATCAGGACCAATGTGGTTAGCGACATGTGGTAAACCAGTACGACGATCTTTCCAAGCCATACGTAGGAAGGGGATATGGGGTGAATTAAGACAGCGCGGTAGTTTCCCGCCCTTTTTTCTTGGTTAATCACCAAGCCTGCTACTAAGGCCGCACCCAAGGGGATAAACAGCACAGGCCACCAGTTATAGATCAAGGCCAAAACCATAGTCCAAGAGTGGGCATACTCAGGCGGCATGAACCAGCTCTGGAGCAGGGCAACAAGCAGGAAGAAAAGCGGGGCAGTAAGAAGCAGCTTCTTGGCGATGGTCCGCTTGTACTTCAAATTCTCGACCTTGAGTAGACTGTTCATTGTTCTTGGTGTGCCCAGCATGTCTGCTGAGCCGATGGGTTGAAAGAAACCCTGTCGCCTAACTAGCGGGAAGACAATCCGTAGGCAAGGGCGTCACTGGTAACGGTGGGGTCTGAAGGAAGCCGAA
>JAAZHE010000214.1 GCA_012510855.1 Bacillota bacterium
GCCTTGTAGTGTTCCATGTATTCTGCATCGGCAGCGGTGACCTTTTTTTCTTTTAGCAACACCAGGGCCAGCCCCATGGCCAAGAGTCCCAGAAGCTGCCGGTAATTGAAAATAATAGCCTCGGAGGCAAAAAACCCTGTTACAAATTGGGTCAGGCCGAGGAAAAAGACTGCCACGAGGCCCATCTGTCCGGGGAAACGAGCCTTCCAACGCAAGCTCCATACCAAGGCAAAACTAAGATATGCCCCCAGTCCCTGATAGACCCCCAGGGGATGATATCTCTCTCCATCCCAAGCAATGCCCCAGGGCACGCTGGTGAGTCTACCGAGGCTGCTGGTCCCGACGGAAGTGATGGCCAATCCCAGGGCCAAGGGAGCAGCCAGAACATCAGCCAACACCCGATAATCCCAGCTGTAACGGTGTACATACCAAGCAGTCACCAAGCCAAAACCGAGGACAGCACCGAGGGGGGACAAGCCGTTGCCTATGTTGAGCAGTTCTTCCGGAAAGGCGAGGAAATAAGGAAGTTCACTAAGTACAAAGACAAACCTCGACAGAAGCAGTCCGGCAATAAACACGGAGATGAGATAGTCCAAGACCAGGTCACTGGAAAGGTCCCGCCGCCGGGCCTCCCGCAGGGCCAAGAGGATCCCAGCACCGTAACCCACCGACAGCATAAAGCCATATGCGTAAATATGGAACGGACCCAGTTGAAACAGAACTGTGTCGATAGCCAACGGCAGCACTCTATCCCGGAAAGGTGCTGCCTCCCCCCTTCCAGCTCTTAATTTGATGCTCCCAGCTTTGGTGCCTCTGTTGCCGGATATAGGTGTTTTTCTAGGTCTTCTTCTTTGTGCCCCAACTCAGACACGAGAACACCCATCAGCATCAGGGCTGCTCCCACTTGACCTGATAGGGGCAAGCGCTCACCCAAGAACAAGAAGGCCAGTATCGACGCAAAGACAGGTTCCAGAGAGAAGATTAAGCTCGCCCTTGTGGGTGTTGAAGAAGGCTGCACCCTAATCTGCAGATACTGGCAACCGGCGGTGGCGAACACCGCGAGATACCCAAGACAAGCCCACTCTACACCTTGAGTGAGCCGGGGCAGCGGAGTAGTCAAAAGGGCGCCGGCCAAACTCACTGCTGCCACCGTACCGGTTTGCACCCAGGTCAGCAAGAGGGGATCAGCCCAAGCCCCGAAGCGGTCCACGGCAATAATCTGAAAAGCGCAAAGCCATGCGCAGGCGAGAACCCAAAGGTCGCCCTTTTGCAGGACAAAGGGTTCCGCAAAATCTACGGTCAATAGGGTCAAACCTACGGTAGCAGTCACAACTCCCACCAGCGCCGCCCGTCCCGGGGGCTTGCGCAGCATAACCGAGGATAGGATGGGAGTCAGCACCACACACAAAGCCGTAATAAAGGCAGCCTTTGAGGCCGTTGTGTATTGGATGCCCACAGTCTGGGTGATAAAGCTTCCCCAGATTAAGAATCCCAGTGTGATGCCGCTGGATAAAGTCCGCCGGTTGAGGGATTTGGACTTGCCTGCAGCAAAGGGAGTCAGTATGACAAACGCTATGAGAAACCGCAGCCCCACCAGGTACAGCGGGGGAAGCACCGATACCAAGGTTTTCAGTACAGGGAAAGTCCCACCCCAGATCAGCGTCACCAACACCAAAAGCAAATCAGCTTTGAGGGGGCTGATTCTCCCCACCCCATGAACCCCCAAATCTCTTTCCTCCCTAAATTCCACAGGCCGCTCAAGCAGCCGTTAATCTATCGCCAGGTCGCCGTGCTTTGCAACATGGGCCGCCAAACCACCATCAGCCAAAAGGCGAATCATAACATCGGGCAGCGGCGGTGCCTGGAGAACTACGTCTCGAGTTTTGTTATATATCTTACCGCTGCTCAAGTCAACCTCCAGCTCGTCACCAGCTCCGATCTGGTCAGTATCGCAGATCAGTACCGGCAGCCCCACATTAATGGCATTGCGGAAAAAGATCCTGGCAAAGGACTTGGCCAAAACAGCACTGACCCCTGCCATTTTAATGATGGTGGGAGCGTGCTCTCTGCTGGATCCGAGGCCGAAATTGTTTCCTGCCACCACAAAATCCCCCGGCTGTACCTTGGAGGCAAACTCAGGGTCTGCATCCTCCAATACATGCTTGGCCAGCTCCGGCAGATTGGACCGGAGATGAAACAGCCTTCCCGGAGCAATATGATCAGTAGATATATTGTCCCCAAACTTCCAGGCTTTACCTTGCAATCGCATTATTCATTACCTCCCTGGGATCGGTGATGACTCCAGTCAATGCGCTGGCTGCAGCCACAGCGGGAGATCCGAGATAAATATATCCCTTGGGATTACCCAATCTCCCTTGGAAATTCCGATTAGATGTATTCAAAGATACTTCCCCGTCTCCTAAAATGCCTTCATGCACCCCAACGCAAGGCCCACAGCCTGGAGCCAGGATCACAGCTCCGGCAGCTACCAGGCTCTCAATATAACCTAAACGGATTGCCTCCAGGAAAATCTTACGGGAGGCAGGAACAACGATGCAGCGCACCCCGGGAGCCACCTTTTTCCCCTCCAGGATTGAAGCTGCCACCGCCAAATCTTCCAGACGGCCGTTGGTGCAGGAGCCGATGAATACCTGATCTATCTTAGTACCGGCCAGTTCCCTCACCGGATGGGTATTATCAACTGTGTGGGGAGCGGCTAAAGTTGGCTCCAGCTCGCTGACATCAATGGTAATCACCCGCTCATATATGGCATCGGGGTCAGCCGCCAAGGGCCGGTATTCTTCACCACGTCCCTGGGATTCTAGGTACTCTCTTGTCACCTCATCGCTGGCAATCAAACCCACTTTGGCACCGGCTTCCACCGCCATGTTGGACAAGGTGAGCCTTTCCCACATAGGCATGGTTTCAATGGTCTCTCCGGTGAACTCCAGAGCTTTATAGGTGGCGCCATCGGCTCCAATCATACCGATGAGATGGAGAATTAGGTCTTTGGCGTAGACGCCGGCCGGCATCTTGCCTGTCACCCTAATCTGAAAGGCCTCCGGCACCCTAAACCAGGTTTTCCCTAAAGCTATGCCCATCGCTACATCGGTAGAACCCATGCCGGTGGCAAAGGCAGCCAAGGCTCCCGCTGTACAAGTGTGAGAATCGGCACCGATAATCACCTTGCCGGGGGCAGCGTAATCCTCGGCAATCAGTTGGTGGCAAACCCCTTCACCTACATCTGACAACTTACAGCCAGTTTTTTCAGCAAACTTCCGCAGCAGCATATGGTCATTGGCAAGCTCTTTACGGGGACTCGGTGCTGCATGATCAATATACAGAATGGTACTTTCCGGACGGGCTGCCTTCTCCATCCCGATTTTCTGCAGCTGCTGCACTGCCAAGGGCCCGGTTCCGTCTTGGGTCAGCGCTACATCGACTTCGCAGACAATGATCTCGCCGGCCCGCACTTCCCGACCCACCCGCTGGCTCAGAATCTTCTCAGCCAAGGTCAATCCCATTTTCTCCATCCTCCAGTCGTCTCCATGATCTTAATTCAACCCGGGATGGGGAATGCCTTCCCGTAACACCCCGTGTACCCTGTATTAACTACCGAATTGTGCACACATCGCCTTAACGCAGAAAATCGGCAGGGGACGCAGATCAGCGTCCAATGCCGATTTTCACAATGTAAAAACCTTTAGGGGAAACTCTACCCGCCGGTGCTTGAAACACCCTCAGCGCCGGGGGCAATATGCTTTTTTTACCTAGCTGGCATCTTTGCCTTGTTTCATCTCCTGTTTAAAATCTTCGTAGATGTAAACCAGTTCTTTATCAAACAGGGCCCGTTTCAAGGCAACGGAGGTTTCTCTGACTTTAGGAAGCAAAAGCTGGGCTTCTTCCCTAGTCAAGTTGATGCCGTATTCCATGAACTTGGCCATCAAAGCTTTAGTGCCGGAATGCTTTCCGATTACAATCTGCCGCTGCAGCCCAACCTCCTCCGGTGCAAATACCTCATAGGTAGAGGCATCCTTTAGCACACCATCGGCATGGATCCCCGACTCATGGGCAAACATGTTGGTGCCCACGATGGCTTTCCAGGCCGGCAGCTCTCTGCCGGAAGCCCGGGCCACGTACTCACTAGCTTCCCGGAACATATCAGTTTTGAAGTTGAGGTCAACCTTTGCCAGGTACTTCAGAGCCATGACCACTTCTTCTAAAGCGGCATTCCCTGCCCTTTCGCCCAGGCCGTTGATGGTTACCCCAACAAACTTGGCCCCTCCCCGGACTCCGGCTAGGGCATTGGCTGTCGCCATACCGAAATCATTGTGGGTATGCATCTCGATCTCAAGACCGGTTGCTTCCCTCAGCGTCTGCACGTGCTGGCAGATGGTGAAGGGCTCCATGATACCCACAGTATCGCAATAACGTAGGCGGTCAGCGCCGGCATCCCGGGCCTCTCTCCCAAATTTGATCAGGAAGTCCATATCTGATCTTGAGGCATCTTCGGCATTCACCGAAACGTACAAATCATGGCGCTTGGCAAAGGCCACTGCCTCTGTCATATTTTTCAAGACCCAATCCCGGCTGGTCTGCAGTTTATGTTTAATGTGGATATCGGAGGTAGAGATGGATATTGCCACCGCATCTACCCCGCACTCCAGGGAGGCTTCCAAGTCCTTGATCACAGCCCGGTTCCAAGCCATTATACTAGCCCGGAGGTCAGCCTTGACAATGGCTCTAATGGCTTCTTGTTCGTCACCACCCATTGCTGGTATTCCAGCCTCAATCTGGTGCACTCCCATCTCATCCAAGAGCTTGGCAATCCGCACCTTCTCGTTATTGGCAAAGACGACACCCGCGGTCTGTTCACCATCCCGGAGAGTAGTATCTACGATCATCACGGGCGCCTGGTTCCGTGGATCCATGAGCTTTGACACTGTTAACGCCCCCTTGTTAGAAACTGCCCCGCCTTCCCCAACTGTCCCCCAAGGGGATAGTATTTCACAATCTATGATGATTTGCTCCAGTTAAGGACAACTGCTACGGACTATTTTTTTCACTATACTCCAACCCCGGATGTCTGTCAATGGGTTCCGGGATCACCTAGACTTGGAGCTTCTGGCGGATCAGCTCATTTACCTTCTGGGGATTGGCTTTGCCCTGGGAAGCCTTCATTACTTGACCAACTAGGAAGCCGATGGCCTTAGTCTTGCCGTCCTTGACATCTGCAACCGGTCCCGGATTCGCCTCCAGCACCTCGGCAATCATGGCCTCTAAGGCGGCGTCATCACTGATCTGCCTCAAACCCTTTTCTTCTACGATGACATCAGCCGGCTTTCCGGTGGCAAACATCTCCTCCAGAACATCTTTAGCCACGATATTGCTCACGGCATTTTCCTGCACCAGGCGCAAAAGGCCGGCCAAATCCTTGGGACTAACGGGAGAACTGGCTGCCTCCAGCCCGTGGGCCTTGAGCCAACGCTGCACCTCACCCATCACCCAGTTGCTTACTAGCTTAGGGTCATTGATTTCCCCCAGGCACTCTTCAAAGTAGTCGGCCAAATCTCTACTGCTGGTCAAAACCTCGGCGGCATACCGGGAAAGCCCGTATGCATCCATGAATCTGTCCCGTCGGGCATCGGGGAGCTCCGGTAGTTCCGCCCGGATGGCTTCCACCCAGCTGGGATCAACCTCCAAGGGATAGAGATTGGGATCGGGGAAATATCGGTAATCAGCGGCCTCCTCCTTGCTCCGCATGGAGAAAGTCATTCCTTGAGTTTCATCCCAGTGGCGGGTTTCCGGCACCACAACCTCTCCCGCCTCCAGCAGCGCCCTCTGACGCTCCACTTCAAACTCCAGCGCCCTCTGCACTGCCCGGAATGAGTTGAGGTTCTTGATCTCACATTTCACCCCAAAGGTGCTGCTGCCCATGGGTCTCAGGGAAATATTGGCATCGCATCGCAGCGACCCTTCCTCCATCTTACAGTCAGATACCTCGGCGTATTGCAACAGCTGCCTCAGTTTCTCCAAAAACAGCCGCGCCTCCTCAGGAGAGCGGATGTCCGGCTCGGTCACAATCTCAATGAGGCCTATCCCTGCCCGATTATAGTCCAACAGGGAATAAGCCGCACTCATGATATCCTCTCCGGCATGGAGCGACTTGCCGGCTTCTTCTTCCAGGTGTACTCGATTAATACCTACCCGGCGCACAGTGTCGCCTGCCACAACATCCACGTGCCCATCGCTGCACAGGGGCAGAGCGTTTTGAGATATCTGGTAAGCTTTACTCAGATCGGGATAGAAATACTGCTTCCTATCAAAGACGGAGAACTGGTTTATCCGGCAGTTCAGTGCCAATCCTGCCTTAACCGCCAGCTCAACGGCCCGCTTGTTGAGGAGCGGCAGTGCTCCCGGCAGCCCCAGGCAGACAGGACATACCTGGCTGTTGGGGGCGGCGCCGAATTCTGTACTACACCCGCAAAAGACCTTAGCCTTTGTTAAAAGCTCCGCATGGACTTCCAGACCTATTACGACTTCCCAATCAGCCATTAGTCTTCACCTCCGTCTGCGGCTGCCGAACAGGTAAACCGGCATGCTGCTCATACGCATGTCCAACCTGCAGCACTGTGGATTCATCGAAGGGTTTACCCATAAACTGCAATCCGATGGGCAGCCCCTCCCCAGTATATCCGCAGGGGACAGTCAAGGCCGGTATTCCCGCCAGATTTGCAGTACATGTATAAATATCCGATTGATACATGGTAACAGGCGTCCTGGTCTTGTGTCCAAAGGCAAAGGCAGCCGTCGGCGTCGTGGGGGAGATAATCACATGGCAGCGCTGAAAGACCTTCTCAAAGTCTTCTTTGATCAGAGTCCGAACCTTGAGGGCCTTCAAATAGTAGGCCTCGTAGTTCTTGGCCTGCAGGAAATAAGTACCCATCAAGATCCGCCGCTTTGCCTCCTGGCCGAGGGCCTCTCTGGTCTTAATAAACATGGAGACTGTATCTTCAGCCTCGGCCCTATAGCCGAACCGCACGCCGTCAAAGCGGGCTAGATTAGAACTGATTTCCGCTGAAATGATGACATAAAAGGCCGCCATCGCATATTCAGCGTGGGGCAGAGAGACCTCCTCCACCCTAACCCCCAGAGACTCCAGGAGATTGGCAGCTCCATACACAGCTTCCTTCACCTCGGAATCCAGCTCAGCCCCCATCAGCTCCTGGGGCAGCCCCACCACAAGCCCCTTGACATCCCCCGTCAAGGCAGCTTCGTAGTCTGGAACATCTCCTCTAGCCGATGTGGGGTCTTTAGGATCCCAACCGGCAATGGCCTGGAGCACCAAAGCCGCATCCCGAACGTCCCGGGTTATGGGGCCCACGTGATCCAGGGAATCCGCAGCAGCCACCACCCCATACCGGGAGACTAGGCCATAGGTAGGCTTGAGTCCTACAATCCCACAAAAGGCCGCAGGCTGGCGAATGGAGCCCCCGGTATCGGTCCCCAAAGCGGCAGCTGCTTCACCGGCAGCAACGGCCGCAGCTGAACCCCCGCTGGATCCTCCGGGAACCCGGGACAGATCCCAGGGATTGCGGGTGCAATGAAACTGAGAGTTTTCCGTTGATGAACCCAACCCGAACTCATCTAAGTTAGTCTTGCCCACCAAAACGGCCCCAGCTTGCTTTAGTCTAGTCACTGCCTCGGCATCAAAGGGCGGTATGTAATTCTCCAAGAGACGGGATGCGCAGGTGGTCCGCACTCCGACGGTGGAGAAATTATCTTTGACGGCAAAGGGAATGCCGCACAGGGGAGACGCTTCTCCCGCAGCCAGCATCTCATCGGCCCTTTCTGCCTGGGCGACGGCCTCATCTCGACAAAGGGTGAGGTAAGCCCCAACCTCATCTTCAACAGCATCAATCTTGGCAAAAACCGCATCCAGGATCTCCCGAGAACTCACTTCCCCGGCCCGCAAGAGCTCCCGGAGTTGATGAATAGTCATTTCACTTAGCCGCAACTAACTCGCCTCCTGTCTCCACCGAGGCTGAACCTGGAAACCAGGATCAGCTACTCTTCCTCAATGATCCGGGGAACGCGGAAATAACTATCTACCACATCAGGACCGTTGGCCAAGGCCTCCTCTATGGGTAAAGAGGGTTCCACCACATCTTCCCTAAGAAAGCCGGCCTGCCGAATGGGATAGTGAGTAGGTGCTGTCCCGTGGGTATCTACCCCATCCAAACCCCTGATATAGGATAAAATCTGGGAAATCTGCTCTGGAAAAATCTCTTTTTCTTCCTCAGTCAGCCCTACCCGTGCGGTCACGGCGATGGCTTCAAGCTCCTCTAGCGTCATTCTCATCACTCCTCCAACCAAGCCTGCAGATCCTCTTCACTCAAAACGGGGATTCCCAGCTCCTGGGCTTTCGTCAGCTTCGACCCGGGATTGGCGCCGGCCACCACGTAATCTGTGTTGCGGCTCACCGATGATGTCACCCTGCCTCCCAAGGAGCGCACCAGCTCAGCGGCCTCCTGCCGGGAATACCTGGCTAAGGTCCCAGTCAGCACCACTGTTTTTCCTTCCAAGGGTCTGACGGTCGGTGCGTCTTCCGGTTCCTCTTCTGCCATGGTGACGCCGGCCTCTGCCAGGCGCTGGATCATCCGTTGATTCTGGGGTTCATCCATAAAGGAAATGATGCTCTCCGCGATCTTGTCCCCAATCATGGGCACTGCCTGCAGCTCCTCCCGGGAGGCGTTTTTGAGCCTCTCCATGCTTCGGAAACGGAGTGCCAGCTCCCGGGCAGCGGCCTCTCCCACCAGACGAATACCTAAAGCAAAGATCACCCGGGCCAAAGGCCTACTCTTGCTGGCTTCAATGGCTGCCATCAGATTCTCGATGGATTTCTTCCCCATCCGGGGGAGAGCTTGTAGCTTTCCAGGATCCAGGAAATAGAGATCGGAAGGGTCTTTGACAAGACCTGCCTCCACCAGCTGGCTGATAAGAGCTGGCCCCAATCCCTCAATGTCCATAGCTCCCCTGGAGGCAAAATGCACCAGGCCCTCCACCAGCTGGGCGGGACAGGCTTTGCCGATACACCGGGTCACCGCCTCCCCCGGCAGCCGCTGCACCTCCGCGCCGCAGACGGGACACCGGTCAGGGAAGGTGAAAACCCGCTCTTTGCCGGTGCGCTTCGATTCCACCGGTTTGACGATCTCCGGGATTACATCTCCGGCCTTCCGGATAATCACAGTATCCCCAATCCTGACATCCTTGGCCCTCAGTACATCGGCGTTGTGCAAGGTAGCTCTGCTCACGGTGGAGCCGGCCACTTCCACCGGCCGCAGAATAGCCAAGGGCGTCAAAGCTCCAGTTCTGCCCACCTGGACGATAATATCCTCTACCACGGTGGTGGCTTCCTCTGCTGGATACTTGAAGGCTATAGCCCAGCGGGGGCTGCGGCCGGTGGCCCCCAGCGCCGCCTGAGCAGCCAAGCTGTCAACCTTGACCACCACTCCATCGATGTCGTAGGTCAGCGAACTCCTGAGCCCTTGCATTCTCTGGCAAAAGTCCCAGACTTCATCGATACTGGAACACCGCTCAATGAGGGAATTCACCCGCAGCCCAACGGTCTTGAAATACTCCAGGACCTGCCAATGAGTTTCCAGTTCCAAGCCCTCGTGGTACCCCAAGGCGTAGAAAAACACATTCAACCTGCGAGATGCGGTAACTCTAGGATCCAACTGCCGCAGTGACCCGGCCGCGGCATTCCTGGGGTTGGCAAAAAGGGGTTCGCCCTGCTCAGCCCGGGCCCGATTGAGCTCATCAAAATCCTGCCGGTCCATGTACGCCTCTCCCCGGACCTCCAGCACGGGGGGCAGATTCTCACCCCGCAGCCGTAGGGGCACACTGGGAATAGTCCGCAAATTTTCAGTAATATCTTCTCCCCGCTCTCCATCTCCCCGGGTGGCGCCCCGGACAAACACCCCGTTTTCATAGATCAGCGACACCGCAAGACCGTCGATCTTGGGCTCCACCACATAGACTATGGGCTGACCTGCCAGGCGCCTCTGAACCCTTTGATGGAAAGCCCGCAGCTCCTCCTCGGTAAAGGCATTGTCCAAACTGAGTAGCGGCAGCGGGTGCTCCACCTGCTGGAAGCTGGAAAGGGGCGCACCCCCAACCCGCTGGGTGGGAGAGTCAGGGGTAACAAATTCAGGAAACTCAGCTTCCAGCTCCCTAAGGCGCCGCATCAGCTGGTCATACTCGGCATCGGAGATTTCAGGACTGTCCAGCACATAGTATCGATAATCATGGTAGAGGATCTGTTCCCTCAGATACTCAATCTCACGACGAGCTTCATCTAACCTTTTCAAAGGCAAATCTCCCTTTCCCAACTCCTGTAAGCCCTCGAATCACCGGCAGCGTCCCAAACCTTCCCAGAACTAGTCTTTCCGACATAGTGGTCAAACTAGGCAAGTATTAATGTACATAGCAGC
>JAAZHE010000215.1 GCA_012510855.1 Bacillota bacterium
ACCTTGGGCTTGCTGGTATACACCGGTAACCGGGATCTGGCAGAGCGTATGGCTGGAGCCGGTAAATGCCCTGCGCTTTACTGATATCTTCCTCAAGCCGGATATCGAGAATGAGAGCCTTGCCATTGACTACACCTTGAGCCGCTGGGAACCCGGACTATCCATTGAGGTTGTCGCCAGTGCCGACGGCAATTTGGTATGTAAACAGGAGACACCAGTTCCAGATACCATCATCCGCTGGCTGGCAGCGCCTCTATCCCGGGGAAGCGTGATTATCTCGGTGCCGTCACCTAAGTTATGGTCGCCTGAGTCTCCGTTCCTATACGATCTGGTGCTGAGGCTAAAGGCCGGAGACAGAGTCCTCGATGAAATCTCCACCTATTTTGGCATGAGAAAGGTCCATGTTGACAGAGGTCAGGTCTATCTCAACAACAGGCCGTACTACCAGCGCTTGGTCTTGGATCAGGGCTATTGGGTAGAAGGGCTTTATACTGCGCCGTCCATTGAAGCCCTCAAGAAAGACGTAGAACTTACCAAAGCCATGGGCTTTAACGGCGCTAGAAAGCATCAGAAGATCGAGGATCCCTATTTCTACTACTACTGCGACAAGCTGGGGCTCTTGGTTAGGTCAGAGATGCCCGCCTGCTATGAGTATGATGTAACCGGAGCTGAGGCCCTGCGCCGGGAGTGGACGGAAGCCGTCCTCAGGGATCGGAATCACCCGTGTATCATAGCCTGGGTGCCCATCAATGAAAGCTGGGGTGTTGACCAGCTCTTCTCCAAGGACATGCCTGCGGCAGTATCCCATCTCATGGGATTGTACTACCAGACGAAGTCGTTGGATCCAACCCGACTGGTGGTCAGCAACGACGGCTGGCAGCATGCTTTAACTGATATGCTCACTATCCATGAATATACCCAGGATGCCTGTGATCTAAGAAGGCGCTATGAAGGCTTCAAAGAAAACCGGCACAAGACCGCTTTCAGCCATGGGCGTCCCATTCTCCTGCCGGAGTTCGACTATGACGGCGCCCCCATCCTAGTCACTGAGTTTGGGGGCGTCAAAGTGGAAGAGCAGAAGGCAGAGGGCTGGGGGTACGGCCAAGCTGCCGCTGATTACAAGGAGATGCTGCAGCGGATTAAGGCTCTGGTAGATGTGCTCCTAGAGCAGGAGGAAGTGGTAGGCTACTGCTATACTCAGCTCACCGATGTCCAGCAGGAGGTCAACGGCCTGTTGGATGCACATCATAATCCCAAGGTGGATGTGGAGCTATACAAAGAAGTCTTTAGGGGGAAGTGAGCCCAACTGACTGTGAGGGGGAAAGATTGGGGGCCAGAATGCTGGCCCCCATCGTTATGTATTCAGCTTTAGGACATATCACGGCAAGCTGTGCAGAATGCCGGTGACTTTAGCCGCGGGCAACCGACTTATGTGCTTCGTATCGTTCCATGAGCTTTCTTGCTATGGGGATATCGGCTGGAAGAAGGTTGTATTCCAGAAGTCTGTCAATCTCGACCCATTTGTAATTGTCGTGAACCGTCATCGATAAGGTCCCGCCTACAATGGTGCAGTAATAAGCCAAGAGGTTCACTTGAAAAGTGCCGTAATCGTAGAATACTCTCTCACATAGGTCTCCAACTTCAACATCGATAGCCAGTTCTTCCCTTAGCTCACGGGCAAGACATTCCTGCTCGGTCTCACCTTGTTCTAATTTGCCCCCTGGGAACTCCCAACCTCCAGCGAAATTCTCCTTAGGCGAACGTCTCGCGATCAATACCTTATTGTCATTGACAATAACACCGGCTGTGACTGTTATGGTTTGCAACGGCCTGCACTCCTCCTGCATTAGGACCTTGGGCAAATGCACCCAATGCGGTATTGCTAAGTAGTTAGTTAATTATTCTAGCTTCTATAGTCCCGCTCCTGGGTATCAATGAGAACTTATTGATGAGCCATGACTTCAGAACTCACTTCCCTGGAGAATGTGCGGTTTCTGCCAGTGTCAAGGAATGCACTTGGTGGTTTTCCATGGCAAGTTTACATTGGTTGTGAATGACTATTCTGGGCCAAGTAGTGATCGAGCTTCCATCTTATTGTCGGTTCTAACGAATTGACGACTGTATCTTCTTTTTGGTCGGCAAACCAACAAGAGAGGCAGTTGGTTTGCCTTAATGGTTTAATTGGGAATCCTGGAATGGGCTAGGAGTTGGCCAGAATAGGAGGCTCATTGCAGAGCTTTGCAGTAGTAGTGACGATCGGAGACACTTTGGATGTGCAGTTCGAGGGCTGCAGGCCAAGCAACATCGGGAGGACCCGAGTCAAAACGCAACAAAAGGCAGAGAGGTATTTAGGTGAAACCAGTGAGAAGAGCACCAGTATGGACATATGTAGTTGTACTACTAATGATCGCAGCAGCATTTGGCTTGGTACGTGCGGAGGAACCTGCCACTCATCCATCGGCGGCAAAGAAGAGTATCTACACTGACTACCACATCCACGTGCAGAGCAAGCAGATGGCTAAGGTTTTCAAAGCGGTAAATGGAAGCGACACCTTTGGCGCAAACAAAATAGAGGAGACCTCTGCTGAAAAGATCCTTGCACTGCTAGATGAAGCAGGGTTGGACAGGGCCTTTGTACTACCGGTGTCCTATCTTTTCGGCAACGCTCAGGTCGCCGGGCCTAAAAGAGCTGCTGCCCCTCAGTGACGAAGAAATCGAGCAGATACTGAGCAATGACACTATAAGAATGTTTGGCAGCAGCGAGATCAGGCACCCTGAACTCGAAGAACTCCTAAAGACTTTAGAAAAGGGCGTTGATTACAACGCTCCTTTCAGTACCAAAGTAGTAGCCCAATAGTGTGCAGTCAGAAAAGGGGACGGATCAGATCTGTCCCCTTTTCCTAGCCGGGGATCGGACAGGTGCCCCATGTTGTCTTGGCGTATCAGCCCGTTGAGCCAGAACTGCTGGGGGAGGAGCTGCTCGCCGTTTACAATGCAGAAGGCCAGTGCGTCGAGTTCTCGTGGGTGTCGGGCCGCGACTCCGCTGTCCTTCCTGCCCAAGGCATGATCGTGATGGTAGGCAAAGCTGGAGATGACTTCAGGCTGCGGTTGAGATAGCATCGGGCTGGACAAGACCGTATGGGGACTCATCTGTTAGAAGGGCAGGCTTCTACGGACACTAGGTAAACCCTACCGGTTGATTTGGTTAGATTAGTAGGGTACTTAATGCCTGGTGTCGGTTTTTGAGCATGCCTGCGATGTACTTAGTCCCAGCTGAACCTAATAGAACATGCTTACGCATCACTTCATCTGGGTAAGTTGTAAAATGATAATGATATGGTGTAAAACTAGTACTCATACTGCCACCCAAGCGAGGTAACGATATGCTCATCAGCGCAAGCAGGAGAACCGATATTCCCAACTACTATTCTGACTGGTTTTTTAACCGGATCAAAGAGGGATTTGTTTTGGTACGCAATCCGGTGAACTTCCGGCAAATCAGCAGAGTAAGACTGACCCCTGATGTGGTGGACGGCATAGTGTTCTGGACAAAGAACCCTACCCCCATGCTCGACAGACTTCCTGAGCTGGATGAGTACATGTACTACTTTCATTTTACCGTAACGCCCTACGGTAAAGATATCGAGCCCAGCATGCCGGAGAAAAGCCATGTTCTGGCGGTATTCAAGATGCTGGCAGAGAAGATTGGCCGAGACAAGGTGATCTGGAGATACGACCCTATCTTAGTCAATCGGAAATACACTCCAGGGTACCATATTGATGCCTTTGGGAGAATGGCTGAGGAGCTTTGTAACTATACGCGTAAAGTAACCATCAGTTTTGTTGATGAGAATTACCGTGGGGTTAAGCATCACATGAGTACCCTAGCGTTGTCTCCTCTATCAACTGAAACACAGGTTGAACTAGCTTCCCACCTTGCGGGGATTGCCCAGAGCCACGGCCTTGCTATGGATGCCTGTGCTGAAAAGGTAGACCTAAGGCGATTTGGCATCGAACATGCCCGCTGCATAGATGATAGGCTATTTGAGAAACTGCTGGGCTCCCGCCACGATATTCATAGGGACAAGAATCAGCGTCCTCAATGCCGGTGCGCAGCTAGCATAGACATCGGGATGTACAATACGTGTCTCAATGGGTGTCTGTACTGTTATGCCAACTACAATCCAAGAACTGTTGCAAGGAATTTTGCAAAGCATAATCCGCTTTCTCCGCTGCTTTTCGGGGAGTTGAGCAGTGAGGATGTAATCATCGAGAGGGGTGTTAAGTCGTTTAGAGATGTCCAGCTGCGGCTAGGAGATCTGTAGGATGTGCTTTTCCATGCAAGGTGCTCGGGAAATGGGCCTGTTTGCTGGGGACGCAGTGGTGTTTCTGCAACCGGCATCTTCACAAATGCTTCAAAGCAACGGTCAACTTTTCAATTAGCTAGACCAGGATGCTGAAAATGATGCTCTTAACTCTGTTCCTAGGTGGTGAATGGCTCAGAGTAGCAATACCCAGCTTAGGGTACTCTACGAAACCGTTGGTGATATTCTTACGGAGTCTCAGCGGGTTTGGTACAGCATTATTGACAGCGGACTATAGCGAGGTGTCTCACCTGCTAAAGCTTGACACGTGCCCTGCGGGCTTGAATAAATTGACACTATAGTCTAAAAAACATATAATACAAGCAAGAATAGACAAAGTACTAACAGAGTATCGGCGCTTTTGCCGCGGCTTTTCTTGTTTGGTCTTTTTCTAGGAGTCGGTGCTATTAGTAGAAGGCAAGAAGAGAAATCCTTACCAGCTCGGGACATGACGCTTCGCTGCTGTAAGGGTAAGAATGAAAGGCATATGAGAAGTGACGCAGCCGATTGAGTAATCGCTTTTGTACGTCAGTTAAACAGTCTGGAGTGAAATTCGAGTCTAGTTGTGAAAGTGGTGTTAACGATGGCTCGGTATCTACTTGAGTTAAGTGCCGCCGATTACTGGCGGGCGATAATACTCTATGGCCTTAACACAGCAACCTACAAACTAGCGCTGGGTCAATGTCTTGTAAATTTCACTACTCAAGGAAAGACCAGAGTATCAATGAGTGAGTTGGCCGAGGAGTTCTTTGATATCTATAAGGACCGGTTAGAGAATGGAAAGCCTCAACTAGACCATGTGAGTCGCCGGACGGTTATGGAGACTATTGTTGAGCTCTATAATCTCGGCAAACTTACTCGCAATCAGGCTATTGAGGAAGTTGAGAAGCGGGCCTTTGACGATGTGATTCCGAGGTTCCATACCGTGTATAGGACGCCAGTAGAAGTCCAGTTCTACGAGCATACGTCTACTGGGCTTATCTTGACGGATAGTCTCTATGCGGTTTTTGAGCATGGCGACAGTCAGGAGTTCAGGGATGAACTAGATTCCCGCTGGAGTCTGCTAGAGGCTGCTTTTGAAATGAAGAGAGAACGTAGTACTTTGGCCAATGACATAATGCGATTTTACCTGAGAAAGGGTAATCTAGCCAGAAGTGATGTTACCCATACGATCCCTGTATTAAACGGGTACCAAGAGGGTGTCTGTTTCTACTGCGGGGAGAAGATGCCCCCAGGCTCAATACATGTTGACCATTTCATACCATGGAAAGTGGTACGCCATGATGAGATTTGGAACTTGGTCTTGGCTCATGGATTCTGCAATGAACAGAAAAGTGATGCCTTGCCTGCACGACAGTATTTAGAGAAACTCATTATGCGAAACGAGTATTTCATTGCAAGCAATCACCCTATTAAGAATAAGTTGATTGCAGCCTTGGGCGATACTCGTATCGAGAGGCGGCGCTGTATTTTGGAGCATTACGAGCGAGCAAGACACGTGGTTAAGCACACCTGGGATGGGATAAGGGGATATAACCCGGGTACGGATAAGTTCTACAAGACCTTTATAAGAAGAATCTACAGATGTTAGTTTCTCATTATCGCTGAATTTCCGGTCTGGTTCGACCTAGATGGTTGTTGCAGCGTCTGACAGAAATAGGTCTACCGAGTTGAATGTTAATCGAGGAACTTACTGGCACAAAAAATCGACCAGCGGCTTATCTGAATGCCAGTTTCAAGTAGGGAGCCCAGCTACAAAAAGCTAATCATCAACCCATTTCAGAAGGGTCCTTTCTTTGAAGGCCCCCCTTTCTTCAGCCTTTCTGGTACGAATTGATTCAAGTTCCTCGACGGTTACTCCCTTTGCCTCGGCTAGGGCATAGACCACTTCGAGAATGTCGGCCAGCTCTTCGATTTGGCCTCGCACGTCCTTACTCGCCAGATACTCATCACATTCTTCGATGAGTTTCTTCTCTAGCTGAGTCAAGTATTCTGCATGCTCAAGCATTGCGGTAACACATTTCTTGCCAGAGGCCTTGATGATATCAGGTATACGGTCTCTTACTAATTTATTGTAGTGGGGCAATATGTTTCTCTCCTTATCTACCGTTGACCGAGACTAGATGTGATTGTCAATCTCAGCCATCATTTCGCTTACAATAGCGCTTGGCAAGACATTCGGTTTCCTGAGACCTAAGAATGTCTTTGATATGCTCCACACAAGTGGTGTCAGCGTATGGTCGAAGGGACTCGTCTAAATCAAAAATCTGGTTAGTTTCATCATAACGAAAGAACCGGCTGTGGGGCAAGTAGTACACCGGATTTTTCTAGCTGGGCGGGTAGACTGTTGTAGCATCCACGTAGCCCAGTCCTAATTGCTCTTGTCCGAAGGTCTTGTTGATGCTGTCTACTGGAAACGTAGTACTTCCGGAAGTCTCTCCCATTCTGTTTAGAGGGACTAATATGGATAAGTCGCTATCAGAGGTGATTAGAGAACTAACCGTAGGTATCTATCTTGTAGGACTCGGTCATACCGGTCATTCCCAGCTCTCAAAAGTCCCTCTGCCGCTGTGCCAAGCCACCTCTTTTCTTCGTACTAAGAGCACCTGCTGATTGTATAAACCGCAGCCACCTTCCAGGAGATAGTACTGGTGCATAGGTGCAGCTGGACACTGATACATGTTAGATCTCCAGGGACGAAGACTAAGCTTGTCTCAAGGAGGGGGAATTTTTCTTTCATACACCTCTGCATTGGGCCTCTCTTTGCTAGTTCGTCAAACAGGTCGAGGAGTCGGAAGTCGAACTGAACGTCGCATCACGGAGGATATTCGATGGCTCTAATAGTCTCAGCTTTACATTCTTCTACTGCATCTGGATTCACGCCTCAGAGAGAGTGAGTGATGTGTTGGGCTCGCCTACAGTCTTAGATAGAATCCAGTACCGTTAAGTAGTTTTTTCCCCTCGCGCAATCGCAGTCCTCGTGCCGACTGTTGAAGGTTTTGGCAGCTGTATTGAATTGGGTCAACAACTGTAGGAAAAGCGGTGCGTTGAGAGGGGACATGAGGGGCTAATTGCTGCCAAGTGATCGAAGTCGCTTATCGATCTCAGCAAGCAACCACTCTCTTTCGCCCGGGACCTTTTCCCGCAGTCTAGCTGCCATGACGGGGAGGAACCAGGCTTCTATTTCAAAAGGATCGGCTCCTGATAGATGCAGATATTCCTCCAGATAGACGTCATGGATGACCTTTTTCAGGTGGGTAAGTTCCTCATGATCTAGGATGGAAAGCTCCTCAGGTACATGGGGGGACCTAAGCATCAGGCATGTTCGGGCGACATCCCCGGCGGGGGAGCCGGAGTATGCATTCATCCAGTCAATGGGGACAATGTCTTTGCCCAGCATCAAATTGGCAGGGTGAAAATCTCCATGGCACACTCGGAAGGGGTTAGGCAGGCGGTTAATATAGCTCAGGATAGTGATAACCTTGCTGTCCCCCAGTATATCTGCTGCTTTGATGATGGCGGTGGAAAATCTCGTCCTTTGCGGAGGCAGCTCGCGGCACGTTGAACTGTGAATCTGGTAGTGGAGGGCAGCCATACGCTTGGCATAGAGGATGACTTCTTCAGGTCTATCCAGGAGATGCTCTTGCAGGGTTGTCCCGTCGATCCTTTCATAGATGATTCCAGCTCGATCGCCTATCTCTACACATCCATCAACCCGGGGTGCCGGAACGCCGGCACTGTATAGGAGACTGCCTATCCTTGCCTCATAATCAACCCAGTGCCGGGGGATATGGGGATGAAAAAGCTTCAAGACCCTATCCTCGCCCGACTGATAGACCTCGGCAGTCCTTCCTGTTCCGATTAGTCTTCCAAGTTGCATAGGAACCATCCTTTGGAGTCTTTAATCGTTCGCAACCATCTCCTCTGTTTACAAGGTATACGATCTTCGTTGCATTGTATATCGTAGTAGACATTCAATAATGTCTAGTGTTATCTGGGACTCCTATGCGGTACCCATCGGGTAGGAAGGTTCACGAAGGAAATGGAATGTGGTCTTCTCGGAACACTTGGCAGCTCATCGGCATTCTGTGACACGTATAGTGTATAATTGAATCTAGAATTGGCATTGGAGGTGCATGGAATGCGGCGAGTCTTGATCGTCGTTGACCTGCAGAATGATTTTGTGGCTGAGGAAGGGGCGTTGAGCTCACCAGCCGCTCGAGAGATCGTACCCTTTATCCGCCGGAAGGTGCAAGAGGCTTTACAGACCGGTGACGAGGTTGTGTTCACCTTGGATACCCATCTAGAAGATGATGCTGAGTTTGCCAAATTCCCGCCCCATTGCCTCAAGGACAGCTGGGGCCATGAGCTAATACCGGAACTGCGAGAACTGGTAAGCGAGGAGACGGCAGACCAAGTGTATTTTGTAGAGAAGAGCCGCTACAGCGCATTCTATAAGACCGAGTTGGAAGACTATCTAGGTTTGGCTGAAGATAGTACCCGCAAACCAGTAGATCAGGTAGAGTTGGTTGGTGTGTGCACCAATATCTGCTGCTATTTCACCGCCGAGGAACTAGCTAACCGTGATGTTCCAACTAGGGTTTACGAAAAAGGAGTAGCCAGCTTTGACCAGGAAGCCCATAGATTTGCCCTAGAGCAGATGCGGTCTGTGCTGGGGATAGAAGTGGTCTAGTGCGTCTAGGTCCGCACACCATGGTGGCTGACCGGGATATCCCTTGGGCTGGACTCCTTAACCTAAGGAATGGGCGTGAAACTGCTGCTGGTTGATATGGACGAGGTGTACAACATGCAGGATAACAATCGGACTCCCTCAATACTAATCTCGGCAACCCACAGTGGAGCAGGAAAGACCACAGTGACCCGGGCACTGCTTGCTGCTCTCAAGGCAAGGGGATTGTCAGTTCAGCCTTTCAAAATTGGACCGGATTTCATCGATCCCATGTATCATTCGGCTATTGCAGGCCGCCCATCCATAAACTTGGATCTTTGGATGATGGGGGAAGATGGGATCCGGGAGGTTTTCTACCGGTGGAGCCACGGCGTTGATGCTGCCGTAATTGAGGGGATGGGTGCGTTGTTCGACGGCGCCAACGGTACTGGGGAGGGCAGTGCTGCCCACATTGCTGCGATTCTAGATGTGCCTGTCGCTGTGGTTATAGACGTGTACGGAATGACCCGGACGACCGCAGCCATCATGGACGGCATAGATTCATTCGATCCTAACGTGAAGATTGCCGGGTTCATTCTCAACCGCTGCGGGCGCGCTGGGAGCGAAGCCCACGCTAACCTAATCAAGCAGGCCATTGGTGATAGACGTTGGGGCCGGGTGCTTTCAATTGTCAGCGGCGATCCGACCCTTGAGGTTACAGAGCGCCATCTTGGGCTTGTTACTCCATACGAGAATCCCATGGATGGCGATAACGGTGGCTTGGATCGGGTTGCAAGACAGCTTGATGTTGACAGGATTTTTGGTCTACCG
>JAAZHE010000216.1 GCA_012510855.1 Bacillota bacterium
GACCTTTCCCAGCTTGGCTAGGGTTGCAGATGGGGTATAGGTCCGGAATGATAGTGTACATACTATCGACGGGAGGAGATCAGACTTCTCCCGTTTTCTATTTGAGGGGGTCGGCTGTCGGTGAGGGTGCAGGGAACAGCCAGGGTGGATCACAAGACCAAGGAACTTATCAAGCGGCTGCGGCCGGGGGATATAGCGGTTATCGACCATGCGGATCTCGATGAAGTTGCCGCCCAGTCCCTCCTGGAGGCCAAAGTCAAGGCGGTAGTGAATGCCCAGCCCTTTAGCACCGGCCGCTATCCTAATTTAGGTCCTCAGCTTCTGGCTAAGTATGGCATCGTTCTGGTGGATCGGGCAGGCCCAGAAGTAATGGAACGAATCAGGGAGGGTGAGCAAATCCGGATAGTGGATAACCGCATAGAGAATCTGGGAGGCGAGCTGTTGGCGGAGGGAACCATATTGACAGAGGCCATGATCAGGCGGCAGCTGGCCGAGGCCCAGTCCAATCTAACCTCTCTGGCTGACGAATTCATTGATAACACTTTAGAGTTTGCCCGGCGGGAGAAGGGGTTTATCCTTGGTGATGTGGACTTTCCACCACTAGCAACCCAGATAGCAGGCCGTCATGTGGTGGTTGTTGTTAGGGGCCACAACTACCGGGCTGACCTATTTGCTCTGCGGTCTTACATCGCCGAGGTGAAACCGGTTCTCATTGGTGTAGACGGGGGCGCCGATGCGCTTCTTGAGATGGGCCGCCGGCCTGACCTCATCGTGGGAGATATGGACAGCGTTTCCGATGAAGCTTTGCAGAGCGGAGCGGAGATTGTGGTCCACGCTTATCCCGATGGCAGGGCGCCGGGTTTGGGCAGGGTGCAGGAACTGGGGCTTACAGCCAAGACTGTGGCTGCACCTGGTACCAGCGAGGATATTGCCCTCTTGTTGGCCTATGAACTCGGTGCTGCCTTAATAGTGGCAGTGGGCACCCACTCCAACATGATCGATTTTCTAGAAAAGGGCAGACCGGGAATGGCCAGCACTTTTCTAGTGAGGCTCAAGGTGGGTTCAGTGTTGGTGGATGCCCGGGGTGTAAGTGAGTTGTATAAGACAAAGCCCGGTCACCGCCACCTGCTGCAGGTGATGATTGCCGCTGCCTTGCCGTTGGCCTTGCTGGTAATGCTGTCTTCACCGGTCCGACAGGTGCTGCGCCTGATTCTACTTCAGGTGCGCCTCGCTTGGCGATGGTGAACAAGTTAGTATTATGGGGTGCTCCCGAAAAGCTAATGGGTGTCGAGAGGGGTCTGTACTGCGGGGCCGCGGCAACACGCGGCAACAAAGGATGTCCGGCGATACTTAAAGACTGCGGCAGGACAGGCAAAGGGGGGCTTATCCATCATCCTGGATATTAGATACCATATTGCATCGTTAGTTGCGGTTTTTCTGGCTCTGGGCCTAGGAATTCTCATTGGCGCGAGCTTGTTGGATGAAGGCAAGCTCATTGAAAGCCAGGAAAAGCTGATTTCCGGCCTTGAGAAGCGCTTTGACATGCTGCAGTCTGAACAGGCTCTGCTGGAGAGAGAAAACGCCGTGCTCACCAGCCAAATCAACGAGCATAAAGCTGTCTTGGCAGCCTTAGAGCAACCCTTGATCGAAGGCGCCTTGGCCGGCCGTAGGATCAGTGTAGTCTATGTCGATGATGGGTGGCGGGAAAACTGGCAGGAACCCCTGAGACAGCTACTGGAGAAGACAGGGGCCGTGGTGGTAAGCAGTAGACTGCTCAGCGGGCTGGTCGGGGAGGATCTTACCCTCAAGCCAGACTCCCAAGGAATGCTGCCCCATGGTCAAGGCTTGAGCTTTAACCTGCAGGCCTTAGCCGGCGGCACAGGGCTCTTGGGAGACGAGATGGAGCAAGTATCTCACAACCTTGTGGATATCGTCCTATTGGTGGGGAGCGGCGGTGAGCATACCGC
>JAAZHE010000217.1 GCA_012510855.1 Bacillota bacterium
CGCTGAAGTGATTGCTCTCACCGTGGAATCCCTCAAGGCTGTGGGTCTGAAGAATTTCCGGGTGGATATCGGGCATGTAGATTACTATGACGGCATCCTGCAGAATTCCGGACTATCCCCTGAGCAGAGGCGGAGCCTGCGCTTGGCCCTGCTCAAGAAAGACTATGTGGCCTTGGAGGAGCTGACAGCGGTCTTCAGCCTTTGCGAGGACGATCGAGAGCTCTTGCTCAGCCTGCCCCATCTTAGGGGTGGGCGGGAGGTCTTGGTGGAAGCCATGGAACGGACTAGAAACCCCATCTCCCGGCAGGCCATTAGCAACTTAGCGGCCATCTACGATGCCCTGGAGGCGTATCACCTAACCGATTGGGTTCAGGTGGACCTTGGGATGATCAAAGATATCCAGTATTATACCGGCATGGTTCTAGAGGCCTATACAGCCGATATGGGCTTTGCCATCGGTACCGGGGGCCGCTATGATCACCTGATTCAGCAGTTTGGCTACGAGTGCCCAGCCACCGGATTTGCCTTGGGAATCGAGAGGATTATGCTGGCCCTCTCACGGCAGGGAGGGTGGGTTTCCATGCCCAATTTCCGGGTGTTATGCCTGGGGCTTGCCGAGGAGCCCAGGCTGGCGTGGCAGACGGCAGAAAAGCTTAGGACCGCGGGATTTCCTGTAGAGCTAGTTGTCGATGAATGGACTGAAGCTGAAATCCTGCAATATGCAGCTGCCCAAGGCTTCCGCTGGGTGATCCAGCCCCTTGCCCCGGAGCGGATTCGGATCTGGACCGGGACCGGCGGCTGGCAGGAAGAGGATTTGAGCAGCTTTGCCGCCGCTATGGAAGGGGAGGGTTGCAGTGGATAAGAAAATGCCGCTCACCATTGCAGTGCCCAAGGGGAGGTTGCAGGAGCCGGTGATCAATCTGCTGGAGAGGGCCGGGGTTGACTGTAGTGAACTTAGGAGTCCCTCCCGGAAACTCATCATTCCTGTTCCTGGTGCTGAATGGAGATTTCTCTTGGCAAAGCCAGCAGATGTACCTACATATGTCGAGTACGGAGCCGCCGATTTGGGCGTTGTGGGCAAAGATATTCTCCTGGAAAGCCGCAAAGATGTGGCAGAACTCTTGGATTTGGGGTTTGGCTGCTGCCGCTTGATTGTTGCGGTTCTGAAGTCATCGGGTATTAAGGACCTTCAGGATCTGGATTTCAACTCCCGGGTGGCCACTAAGTTTCCCAGGATAACCACGGAGTTTTTCAGCCGCCAGGGAATCCAGGCGGAGGTGGTGCATCTCAATGGTTCGGTGGAGCTGGGGCCCATTGTCGGTCTAGCCGATGCCATTGTTGACATAACCGAGACCGGGACCACCCTGGTGGAAAACGGCCTGATCCCCATCGCCGACATAGCTCGGGTAACATCTCGGCTCATTGCCAATCGAGTGAGCTACAAAGTGAAATACCATACCATCGAGGGTCTCGTGCGGCGCCTTAGGGAAGTGCTGGCGAAAGATGCGGATTAGATAAAGCTGCGGGTGGGGGGAACCATAATGAAAATCTTGAAAAGCTGGGAGCTGACGGAAAAAGAGCTGCGGGAACTTCTAACCCGCCCCTTTGTCGATGAAGTAGAAGTTACGGCGGCCTTTCAAGCCCGGACCGAGGCAGTCTGGGGAGAGCCCCTTAGTCCTGAGGAAGTGGTCAGCCGCATCCTGCGGGATGTGAGGACCCGGGGAGATGCTGCGGTGATCGAATATGCAGCCAAGTTAGATGGAGCTAAGCTCACCCCGGACAACCTGTGGGTGAGTGAAGCAGAATGGGAGGCTGCTCTAGAACAAGTTGCCGATGATGTTCTAAAAGCTCTGGAGATCGCCTGTGAGAACATTAGAAAATACCATGCGCAGAATCGGCCCCAGTCCTGGGTCATGGTAGAAGATGATGGAATTGTCTTGGGGCAGAAGGTGACTCCCCTAGACCGGGTAGCCATCTACGTTCCCGGAGGTAGCGCCCCCTTGGTCTCAACGGTGTTAATGTGTGCAGTGCCGGCCAAGGTGGCAAAGGTGGGAGAAGTCATCATGGCATCTCCTGTCGGAAAAACCGGGCAGATGAATCCCCATATGCTGGCGGCGGCCCGCTTGGCGGGGGTAGACCGGGTGCTCAAGGTGGGCGGCGCCCACAGCGTTGCTGCTTTGGCCTACGGTACCGAGAGTATCCCTGCTGTAGATAAAATTGTAGGACCGGGTAATATCTTTGTCACCTTGGCGAAGAAAATGGTCTTTGGGCGGGTCGGCATCGACAGCCTGGCGGGTCCCAGCGAGATCTTGATCTTGGCCGATGAGACCGCCGAGCCCCGCTATGTAGCTGCTGATCTCCTTTCCCAGGCGGAGCATGATCCCGAGTCAGCGGCTGTGCTTCTGACCGCTTCTGAGGATCTGGCAGAACGGGTGAGAGACGAGGTTCTAGCGCAACTGGAGAAGCTGGACCGACGGGACATTGCTGAGCTGTCCCTGGAGAGGCACGGATTCATCCTGGTTTGCCGTGATCTAGATGAAGCGGCCCGGTGGGCTAATGTCGCAGCTCCTGAACATCTGGAGCTTTGTGTAGCTAATCCCTTTGGGATGCTGCACCTAATCCGCCATGCCGGTGCCATTTTCCTCGGACACACCGCCTGTGAATCCATCGGCGATTATGTCGCCGGTCCTAACCATGTGCTGCCCACCAATGGGACGGCCCGCTTCTCGTCGCCCCTGGGGACAGAGGATTTCGTCAAGCGCAGCAGTATTATTAGCTATACGAAAGCTGGACTAGCCCATTTCGGTCCCCACGCTGTGAGGCTTGCTACCACGGAGGGACTTGACGGCCACGCCAATGCCCTGCGGGTAAGGCTTGAGGACCGAGTGGAGAGCTAGGAGGGTCTCTATGAGGATAGGAGAAGTGAGCCGGACTACGGCGGAAACCGACATCCGGGTGAAGCTGAATTTGGACGGTAAGGGCCGGAGTACTATCGAGACGGGAATTGGTTTCTTTGATCATATGCTTACCGCCTTTGCTAAACACGGATTCTTTGATCTAGAGGTCTTCGCCCGAGGAGATCTGGAAGTGGATGCCCACCACACTGTAGAAGATGTGGGGATTGTCCTGGGCC
>JAAZHE010000218.1 GCA_012510855.1 Bacillota bacterium
CTGTGCAGTATTTCCCTGGTCCAATTCCAAATCCCCCAGGGTATTATATGCATAGGTCAATAACTCCCAATCCCCTGCCAGTTTCAACTCCACTCCGGCTAATTCCAGCATCTGTCCGGCATTCGCGGTCTGGCCTATCCTGAGATAAGCCTTGGCTAGATAGAAATAGAGTTGGCCTCTGCGGTGGTAATCGGTCTTATCAGTAAGAGACAGGGCCTCTTTGTAGTAGTTTATGGCATCTGTGATCTTTTCCTCTTGCTCCAGATGGCTTGCCAGTAGAATCAGATGATCAACCTTGTCGGGATCTGCCGCAGAGGGAGTATACTCCTCATCGAGAAAATAACTGACCGGTTTCCCCAGTCGATCAGCAATGATCTGCAGACTCTTCAGAGACGGGCGGGCATGATTCTTCTCAATCTGGCTGATAAAGCTCTTGGTAAAGTCATTACCCGCCAAATCCTGCTGGGTCATCCCCATTTTGAGCCGCAAGGCGCGGATTTTCTCACCAACAGTGGGTGATCGTGTCAATGTGAGACCCTCCCAATGGACAAGGATGGGGAAAGGACACCCTGGTTAGGATATTTTACACAATTTAGTGTATCACAGGGACACTGGACAGTCAATGTACAGCAGTTCATTACGAATTGACAAAAGGTCAATGATTATGTACACTGAGATTAATAAAAATTACATTAGAGAGCATCGGGGTGAAGGGTGGGGTCCTGTGAGCCATGTAGGTAGATCCAGTGCTGAGTTCTACAAAGAATCCGATAAGCAAGCTAATATCAATAGAAGCAGCATGAAAAAGGAGCACCGGACTGTTGGATATCGGGAAAAGTACATATACTCTGTAATCCGAGAAGGCGAACCAGACTTCCTTAGAGCATCACGAAGGAGAAGGCCTGCCAACAGTCCATGGATAATGCGATCCCGTGACCTAAATTTACCCCTGACAGATCCAGGTGACTAGCAGCTGCAGAAACGGCACTATGACGATTACCTGGGTCTAATCACCCAACTACAGCCTGACCGCTAGGTTAGGCTGTACCTTTTACCGGCCTTTTACCGGCGTTTAAATCCGTTATCTATCGGTAAAGGATTTGAGGGGGAAATGTTTAATACTGGAACTAAAGCTAAGTATACGTTCTAGGAAGAGGAAAATGCACCGGTCAAGACTCCAGTGAATACGCTGGAGAGGGGACGGTGATTGAATGGAAGGGCAGCAGCGAGCTACCGATTGTCTAATTTGTCAGCGGGAAATGACTACAGGCATCTGCATCTTAGGGGTGTTCATCTGCAGCCAATGTGAAGCAAGACTAGTTGCGAGTAAGGCGACACACTCAGGTTATGATAAATATGTAGAAAGGCTGCGGGTTCTTTGGCAGCGGATATTCGATGCTGATGTCAAAGCGGGAGATTCCGCGGGATTAGCGGGAAAATCCATGGAGGCAGTTGAATGTTTAGAGCCGAGTACCGGCTAGACCAGTCTAAAGCCCCTTTTCTAGAAGGTCTGAGACGATACAGCCTAGACAGAATCATCCCCTTTCATACACCTGGACATAAACAAGGTCGATCCGTAGATCCTGAACTCGAGGCGGCCCTCGGGGAGCTTCCTTTTCTGCTGGATGTATCCGATGAGATTGCCAGTGAAGCCCACAACAACGATTCGGTGGAAGTTCTGCGGCAAGCGGAAGCACTGGCTGCCGATGCTTTCGGAGCCAGGACGACGTTTTTTCTCCACAATGGTACAACTGCAGGTATCCATGCCATGCTGCTGGCTGCTCGTCAGTGGGTGAGCGGTAAGCTGTCAATCGAGGAGCGTCTCATGGAAGATGCAGGAGAGATTCTCTTGCCCCGCAGTGTACACCGCTCAGTCTTAGGTGGCTTGATTCTGGCCGCTCTTGCGCCTCGGTTGATTCCTCACACATGGGATCCGGATTGGAGCATCCCCCTGCCGCCTTCGTCCGAAGCTCGGCAGACTGCTGCGGCCAGCTCCCAATCCTTAGCAGCTTATTTCGATACATACCCCAATTACTATGGCATCGCAGGGCACTTGGACGAGGTTGTAAGGCTTGCCGCCCATGGGGACAAGCTGTTGTTGGTAGACGAAGCCCACGGGGCACATTTTCGTTTTCACCCCAGTTTGCCGCCCCCTGCCTTGAGTCTGGGAGCGGATGCTTCCGCCCAAAGCGCTCATAAGGTACTGGGGGTCTTGACCCAGGCGTCAATGCTTCACGTCAATAATGAAGAGCTGGCGGCGCTGATGCCCCAAGTTCTCGCTATACTGCAAAGCACAAGTCCATCCTTTTTGCTCTACGCCTCTTTAGATGCAGGGCGGCGGCAGATGGTGCAAGTAGGGGAGACGCTGTGGCAGAGAGCCTTGGAATTGTCCAGTATGGCCAGGGAAAGGGTTAACCGCATACCGGGATTGCAATGTTTAGGGGAGGAAATACTGAATGAGCCCCAGGTTAAATTCTGGGATCCTACCAAACTCCTGATTAGGGTTGATGGATTGGGCTTGAGCGGCTCCCAAGCCGAAAGGAAGCTGCGGGCCAAAGGTGTTCAGGTAGAGTTGGCGGGCCTCAATCACGTCCTCGCCTTAATCACCATCGGCGATGGCCCGGAGGAAGTTGGAGCACTGGTTAAAGCTTTGGAAGATCTTGCTGAGGAGCACCGGGGTCGCAGGCGATTTTCCCCGGCGCGGCTGTCCTACCTTCCCCGACCGGGAGAGATGCCCATGTCTCCTCGGCGGGCGGTCCTGGCTCCACGGCGGGAAATTGAACTTGCCGCTGCTAAGGATAAGATCGCGGCTGAAGCTGTGCTGCCGTATCCCCCGGGTATTCCCGTCTTGGTACCGGGGGAAAAGATAACCGCTGAAAGTATAGACTTCTTGCAGGAGTGCCGCCGAAAAGGCATTGAAATAAGAGGTTGGGCCAATACCAGCAGGGAGACAATCTGGGTGGTGGATATAGATTGAACAAGCAAACAGAGATTGTTGATGACTTGGATCGTTTGTTGGAAGTGCTGCCTCAGTTTGTTCGGGAGACCCTTGAACAGCAGGGAAATTTCGATAACCTTATCGAAGTCGTGTTGGATTTGGGCAGAAGGCCGGAAGCCCGGTATTCCGATGGGTTTGTCTACCTTGCCGAAAACGAGATTAATCGCGAGCATATCGACACAGAGCTTAAGCGGGTGGGGGAATTCGGGCTGGACAACAGGGCAGGTATAGAGCGAACGCTGCATCGGATTTCGGCCATCCGCAATCGCCAGGGCGAGATCATCGGACTGACCTGCCGGGTTGGTCGAGCAGTCTTCGGCACCATCGATATCATCCAGGACGTCATCGAGACAGGTAAGAGTATTCTACTTCTAGGCAGACCAGGAGTCGGGAAAACCACTATGCTGCGGGAAGTTGCCCGGGTCTTGGCCGATGAGTTTCTGAAACGGGTGGTGATCGTGGATACATCCAATGAGATCGCCGGAGATGGAGATATCCCCCATCCGGCCATCGGTCGTGCCCGCCGAATGCAGGTTCCCCGTCCAGCCGATCAGGCAGCGGTGATGATCGAGGCTGTAGAGAACCATATGCCTGAAGCTATTATCATCGACGAAATCGGCACCGAGGCAGAGGCCCAAGCTGCCCGCACCATTGCCGAACGGGGTGTGCAGCTCATCGGTACAGCCCACGGGATTACTCTGGACAATCTCGTGCTCAATCCCACGTTATCTGATCTGATCGGAGGAATTCAGGCTGTCACTCTCGGAGATGAAGAGGCCCGCCGCCGAGGGACCCAGAAGACGGTGCTGGAGCGCAAGGCACCTCCTACGTTTGAGGTGGTGATTGAAATTCAAAGTACCCAGCGGCTCGCTATTCACCACGATGTGGCAAAGACCGTTGATTTGCTCCTTAGGGGTATAGAGCCCCGTCCCGAGATCCGGGAGCGTTCACCCGCGGGGGAGATAAAGGTGGTTCAGGAAAGTGATGTGGAGGAACTCCATTTTAGCGAAACCAAGTCAGTGAATATAGACGTGGCACCGGTTGCCAAGTCTCCAGTCCACAGGGTTATGCGGGTATTTCCCTATGCAGTCAGCCGTAATCGGTTGGAAAAGGCCATCGCGGAAGCAGGGGTACCCCTCAGGCTTACCAATGATTTATCACAGGCGGATTTCGTATTGACTATAAAGGGTCAGTATCGCAAGATGCCCAAGCGGCTGCGGGAGGCGGAGGCAAGGGGAAAGCCGGTATACGTGCTCCGCAGTAATACCAAAGCCCAGATGCAGGAGTTCGTCACAAACCTGGTTAATGACGAAGAGGCCCAGGCCCTTATGGAGGCGGAACAGGCTGTCCATCAGGTGCAGCTTTTCTCGCAACCAGTCGAGCTTTCACCTCAGAATGCCTACATCCGGCGTCTTCAGCATCAACTGATAGAGAAGTTCAAGCTGCAGTCTACCAGCGTCGGCGATGAACCAATGCGGCGGGTGAAGGTTCTGCCAGTTGATTTATCCAGCGAAATAAGGTGAAATGTATATGGGACCAACTTTTATCACCCTGGAGGGGCCCGATGGTTCTGGAAAATCAACGCAGGCGGCGCTGTTGGCGGAGAGGCTAAGACAGATAGGTATGCCTGTGGTCTTGACCCGAGAACCTGGAGGTACGTCGGTGGGACGAAAGTTACGGGAAATACTCTTAGACCCGGATATTCAGTTGTCGGTGATGGCGGAAGTCTTGCTTATGGCCGCTGACCGGGCTCAGCATGTTCAAGAGGTGATCAAGCCTGCTCTGAAGAATAATATGGTTGTAATCTGTGACCGGTATGTTGACTCCAGTTTGGCATACCAAGGATTCGGACTGTTAGGGGACATAAGCAAGGTTAGGGCCATCAATGAGGCGGCTGTCGACGGCTTATGGCCAGACTTGACCATCTTGTTGGACGTGGAACCTGAGCTTGGTCTCCTCAGGAATCGGCAGGCTGCATCGGGGGCGGAAAAACCCCAGTGTACAGGTCAAAGCCATGGGCTAGACAGAATCGAGCAGCGGAATCTAGAGTTTCACCAAAGAGTCCGAGATGGATATCATGTATTGACAAAGCTGTATGCGCCGCGATTTGTTGTTATTGATACCACGGGACTAGCTGTAGAGACAGTAGCCCGGAAGGTTTGGGAGGTCGTAGCTCAGCGGTTAGGGATTGAACATGGATGATGGCAGCTTTTGCCCAGCAGGGGAGGGAAAGGTCCATGAAACTGATCATTGCCATCGTACAGGATCAGGATGCCAACAGGCTGCTGGAGAGGCTATTGGACAACGGCATCAGTGCCACCAAACTAGCCAGTACCGGAGGTTTCCTAAAGGTAGGCAGTACCACGCTGCTGATCGGAGTTGAAAAGAACCGAGTAGAAGAAGTCCTCGGTCATCTTCGGGAGACCTGTAAGGCCCGCAAACAGCTGGTCACTCCGTTGGCGGCTGTAGGAAGATCCATTAGTGCCTTTATGCCTCAGCCGGTGGAAGTCAAAGTCGGCGGAGCAACTGTGTTCATTTTGGATGTAGAGCGATTTGAAAAAATCTAGTGTACAGCATTTTGGAGGGAGAGGAAGCGCAGCTGCCTGGTGGGTGGCTTGTGCCCGCGCATGAAAATCCGTGCCAGGAAAGAAGGAGCATTGGGACGAGATATACCGTCGGGGAAGCCGGCCGCTCAATCCCGCGTATCGCTGCGTCATTCGCCATTCCTGACAGCTCTTCAAGAGACGATGGATGAGCGGGATGAGGAGTCTTTGGCCCGTTCCTTTGCTGCCATCGATGAAGCAGCTGAGGCCCTCCGCCGTTCCGTCACTTTGCGTAACCTGAAGAGGTATAAAGAGCTTGTGCGAGAATTCATTCGGATGCTAACTGCAAGGGCTTATGCTGTCCAGCGAGAAGCCGGATTCGATCGATATGGTCATCGCCGGCTGTATACCATTGTGGCTAGGATTAATGCTCAGTTAGAGGCCCTAACCCGCGAGATCATGGAGGCACAGTCAGACCAACTGGAGTGGGTTAGCCGACTTGATGAAATCAGAGGTTTACTTTTAGATATATATAGCTAGTATGGCTGTTGGGCTGCGCCGGAGGAGGACAAACCACTATGCATGGATTCGATAGTCTGATGGGACAGGAGACATTGGTCCAGCGGCTGCAGCAAGCTATTATCTCCGGGCGGGTGGCCCACGCTTATTTGATCACTGGTGCATTAGGCTCCGGCAAAAAAACCTTGGCCATGGCCTTCGCCCAGGCCCTTTTCTGTAATGTGCAGCCCGGAAGTGCCTGCGGGACCTGTCGGGACTGCCGCCGGATCGAGGCTGGCAATCATCCCGATGTGATAATCATCGAGCCCGATGCAGGCAAGATAAAGATCGATCAGGTTCGGAGACTGAAGGAACAGTTTGCTCTACAGGCCTACGAGGGCAGTTGGAAAGTAGGCATAGTTGTTGGGGCCGAAACCATGACCGTGGAGGCGGCCAACAGTTTGCTAAAACTGTTGGAGGAACCTAGTGGTCGAGCTGTAATCATGCTTCTCAGTTCAAGTCCTTCAATGCTGCTGCCAACCATAGTGTCCCGCTGCCAGAGAATCGCCATGAAGCGCATTCCCCGCCAACTGATAGCCTCTTTCTTGGAAAGGGAATACGGGCTTTCTCCCGAGAGGGCTGCGGTGGTGGCCGGTTTGGCAGATGGCCGGCTCGGACGAGCTAAGGAATTGGCCAAAGAGGAAAACTTGGTTCGCATGGACCAGGTCCTTTCCGCACTGGCCAGTAAGGAACGTCGCGGTTTGGAGGCTCTGAGGCTGGCAGCCCAATTGGATGCCGAGCCTGAGGCCGTTGAGTTCACCCTGCAGATTCTAACTGTATGGCTGCGGGATATGCTATTATTGTCATCGGGCTGTTCCCCGGATATGATTGTGTATCAGAATCGGTATGAAGAGCTTTTGGAGCAATGCAAGTTGTACTCCCCATCAGCAATCATCCAGGCCATTTGGCAGGTCGAAGATGCTGCCCGGGCCCTCAAGGCCAATGCCTACAGGCATCTAACCCTCGATGCATTATTCTACCAACTGGCTGATTTGAATTCTTCTTCCCGAGCGAGTGAGGTCTATAAATATGGTAAAAGTAGTGGGAGTTAGATTTAAGCACGCGGGCAAGATTTATTACTTCGACCCCGCAGATATTGAACTGGCTGCCGGTGATCCCGTCATCGTGGAGACCGTCAGAGGAATAGAGTATGGACAAGTTGTTGTGGCCCCTAAAGAAGTAGATGAAAGCGATGTTGTTCAGCCCCTCAAGCAGGTATTGCGGCGGGCTACGGCGGAAGATATGGTGATTTTGGCAGAGAACGCTGAAAAAGAACGTTCTGCCTTTCAGATAGGTTTGGAGAAAATTGAAAAGCACGGTCTACCGATGAAGTTGGTAGATGTTGAATACACCTTCGATAACAGCAAGGTAATCTTCTACTTCACCGCAGATGGTCGGGTGGATTTCCGTGAACTAGTGAAGGATCTGGCCAGTGTTTTTCGAACCCGGATCGAGCTCAGACAGATAGGGGTTAGAGATCAGGCCAAAATGCTGGGTGGGCTGGGTCCCTGTGGACGGCCTCTGTGCTGTGCTACATTCTTGGGAGACTTCGAACCGGTTTCCATCAAGATGGCTAAAGAGCAGAACTTATCCCTCAATCCCAGCAAGATTTCCGGCATTTGCGGGAGGTTAATGTGCTGTCTTAAGTTCGAAGCCGATGTGTACAAGGCTGAGAAGGAAGAGACCCTACCGGAGACTGCAGCAGAAGGCCGGGAAGAGCTGCTGATGGAAGAGGTTTGCGCCTGCGGCGAGTGTGCAGGCTGCATGCTGGTGGATGCCGCAGTTGAGGAAAGTGATGTTCTGGATGAAGCTGCCAAAGAATTGGTGGTAGAGGAAGTAGAAGCACAAGTCGAAGAAGGCGGTAATCAAGATGAGGACGATTTTGAAGGGGCTCCTCTTCAGGAAAATGAACAGGTTGAACCGGTTGAGCCCGCTGTGTCTACTGGCGAGGGCAGTCGCCCAGACTCTGCACCAAGTTCCAGATCCAAAAGTAAGCGCCGCCGCAAACGGCGTTACCGCCGTCCCCGCCAGCGGGCCAAGCAAGAAGAGGGAAAGCAGAGCCGGAGTAATGGGAAAAAATGAGGTGGGCCCATGAGCCGAGGAGTTCCAATGCATTTGGTTTACATTGTTGAATGCTGTGACGGAACACTTTATACCGGGTATACAACGGATCTGGAGCAGCGGCTCAAAGCCCATAACCAAGGAAGAGGGGCAAAATACACTAGAGCACGGCGCCCTGTGCGTCTAGTGTACTGGGAGGGCTGTGAAAGTAAAAGTGCTGCCTTGCGACGGGAACGCCATATTAAATCACGATCCAGGGAAGCCAAACTCCAGCTGATTCGGGAAAAAGGTTGATAAGCGGCGGCACAATAGGAGAGATGTCGGTGACACAGGGCTGTGGAAAGTTGTTTGTATGCGCCACTCCTATTGGTAATCTAGAAGATATCACTTTGAGGGCGCTGCGGATCCTTAGGGAAGTTGATCTCATTGCAGCGGAAGATACCCGGCGGACTCGCCAACTCCTTACCCATTTTGACATCCATACTCCCTTGATTAGTTATCATCAGCATAATACAGCCTCCAGGATCCCAGAGCTGATCCAGCGGCTGAAATCGGGGGAGAATATTGCGGTGGTGTCCGATGCTGGCACCCCAGGTATATCCGATCCGGGGCAAGAATTGATCCAGGCCGCTATCCGTGAGGATCTATCTGTTGTCCCCATACCCGGCCCCAGTGCTGTAATTACAGCCCTAGTTGTCGCTGGATTCGATACAACCGCTTTTGTCTTTGCCGGCTTCCTTCCCCGAGGCCGCCGGGGAAAAAGGGAGGCATTAGAGCAAATCGCGAAGGAGCCTCGAACTACAGTGGCCTACGAGGCGCCCCATCGGCTGTTGGATACTCTAGAGTTGTGTGTAGAGCTTATGCCTGAGCGGCCCCTAGCACTCTGCCGGGAAATGACCAAGGTCCATGAAGAGGTGGTCAGAGGGAACCCTTCGTTTCTCCTGGAGTACTTTAAGGAAAACAGCCCCCGGGGCGAGTTTGTCTTGGTGTTCTCGGCTGTTGAAGAAACCAGTGTTCCGGCGGCTGTTGGGGAACCAGGGGAGGAGCTCACCATTGAAGAACAGGTAGCACAACTCTTGAAGGAAGGGTATGATAAAAAAACCGCCATCAAGACTGTGGCGAGGGAGCGGGGTGTTCCCAAGCGGGAGGTTTACAGCGCTGCCATAAACCTTCCCGCTATACCGACCAAAGAACACTAAGCCTAGGTCTGACTTAGGAGGCACTGCCTATCTGGGTAGCACACTGCGAGCATACATACTTGTCCTTGAAGGCAGTTATTTCCTCGGTGTTTCCGCAGAAAACGCAGGCAACTTGATGTTTGCGCAGGATGATTTTATCACCTTCGACGAAAATCTCGATTGGATCTTGTTTGTCAATCTGCAGTGTGCGGCGCAGTTCTATAGGAATCACGATTCGACCTAAGCTGTCCATTTGGCGGACTATTCCAGTAGATTTCATTTTTTTGCCACATCCTTCTATACACAAGTCGACACATTCACAGGAAAAAGTATACAAAGCCACAGAAAGCAAGTCAACCACTTTTTGTAAGAAACTGTTAGGAGAGGAGGCATAGGAGTCAATGAATCTGCGCATTATTGGTAGGAGCTCTCCCTATGCCGGGCCGGGAGAAGCAGCGATAGGGTATGTAGTAGAGAATGAAGGCGGTCACATAATGTTGGAGTGCGGCAGTGGCGTTGTAGCCAAGTATCTAGAACGCTATAATTTGGCCGAACTTAAAGGGGTGATCATCAGCCATCTGCACCCGGATCACGCTGCTGATCTGTTTCCCCTTGGTTTTGCCCTCCAGCACGCAGTGATGCAAGATTTGCGAAAAGAGCCGGTAGCCCTCTATCTGCCGCCGGGCGGCGTAGATGCTTTTAACACAGTATTGGACTGCTTTGGCAACCTGCAAAGACACTATGCCCAAGTCTTTACATATCAGGAGTACGGAGCGGATCGGGAGATTTCCATCGGAGACTGGAAGGTGTATTTCAACAAAGTGTACCATGGGGTTAACTGCCACGGGGTTGTAATAGAGGGCAACAAGGGTCAGCGATTGGGTTATACAGCAGACACCAAAATGGGGTCGGGACTGGAGCTGTTTTTCCAGGGAGTTGATCTGCTGTTATGTGAAGCTACTGTGGACTCAAAGGAGCAGGCCCAAAACACTAATCACTTAACGCCTGAGGAAGCAGGCATGCTCGGATCAGCGGCAGGGGTAGGCCATCTCGTACTCACCCATTTTCTGCCCGGGACCGATGGAGAAATGAAAAGGAGCCTAGCGGCTCGCCACTTCTCCGGAAAGCTTACCGTTGCAGAACCGGATGCACTATATTGCATTGGGGAGAGATAGGGAGCGGGCTACCTGCGCTAGGCC
>JAAZHE010000219.1 GCA_012510855.1 Bacillota bacterium
CCCCTACTCCCCTTGGATTTGTAAAGGGCAATAAGCTCTACCGGCTCCTTTGCCGCTTGAGCAATAAACAGCATTTCTATGAGACATATTTTCCCCTTTTCATCACTGCCACTAACCTTTGTAACGGCCAGCTGGTGTGTTTTTGCCCGCGTCAGTTCGCCCAGCAGCTGGGTCCCCAGCGGCCGGAGGTCATTTTTACAGCTGATGCTACTTTGGCCCAAGCTGTGCGGGCCAGCACCGCCATTCCCGGCATTTTTGAACCGCTGGTTTGGCAAGGACACCTCCTGGTTGATGGAGGCCTCAAGAACAATGTCCCCGCAGATCTTTTGCGCTGGGCCGGCGCTGACATCATCATCGCTGTGGATCTGGGATTTCATTCCCAAAACAGTGACGAGATAGATACTATCCTGGAAATTCTCATCCAATCCCTGGATATTATGGGTCAGACTAATACCGAGATCCGCTTGGAACAGACAGCAGATGTGGTTCTTCAGCCTGTTACCGGCAGCGCCTCCCTGACTGATATAGAAAAGGTACCGGGGATCATTGAAGCTGGCGGTAAGGCTGCCTTGGAGGCTTGGCCCCAGATCGCTCTTTTGGTGCAGAACTTCGCCAAAAGACGGGCCAAAGTCCAGCCCTATTCCTCCTAGAAATACCAAAATGTAACTGCAATTAGTCAGGCTGTTCTCCCTTGACATCCGGAAGAAGCCTGACGTATACTTTTTATACGAACACTTGTTTGGCGAATATGTGTTTGTGTGAGGAGTGAAGGGCTTGGCTTCAATGGTAGGGTATATCAGGCTGCACCATTTTTATGCGCTTTTGGAAGCAAAACGCAGTCCCAGCCTCCGGCACCAACCCTTCGTAGTTACAGAAGGCCGCAGGATCATCGATGTTTCCCCTGAAGCTGCTAAGCTCCGCATTACTACTGCCATGGGCATACGGCAGGCACGCCTTGCCTGTCCAACTTTGCAGGTGATCGAGGCAGAAGCCGATCCTTTGTCGGCAGCCGAGAAGTTCTGGGATATTTGTGCTAGTGTTAGCCCGGTGGTTGAACCAGAAAGCCATAACAGCGCTTTTGTGGGGCTTTCCCTGCAGGGTGAAATCAAAGCCGCTGGTGAAAAGCTTTCAGACCGCCTTGCCCGGCAGTTGGCGGCTCCCTTTCATTTTTCCATAGCTCCCAACAAGTTAACAGCCAAAATTGCCTACTTGGAAGCAGCTGATCTTTCTCTGTCAGTTCCCCGGCAAAAACCGTTAATCTGGCATCAAGGACGGGGACGAAGCTCTTCTCCCCTAAAGCTAAAGGATAGGAGAAAATCGAGGGTAAACAGCCACTGCTTGATCATCCCTCCCGATTCGGTAGAGGATTTTCTGGCGCCGTTATCGGTGAATCGGCTGTGGCCTTGGCCGGATAAAGTCCACCAGCAGCTGCAAAATTTGGGGATATACACCATCGGCCAGCTGCGTCAAGTGCCAAGAGCGCAGCTGGAAAGGCTCTTGGGGGAAATAGGCAAGGGCCTATATGATGCAGCCCGGGGGATAGATCCGACCGCAGTGAAAAGTCTTTATCCGCCTAAAACGATCCAAAGCTATTTTCAGCTGCCGCCGGAAATGGAAGGATGTCAAACTTGGGAAGCGCTGGGTAAATACCTACTGCCCATGGTGGAAACCTGTGCCCAGGAACTTCGGAGGCAAAACCAAGCTTGTACCAGACTCCGCCTGCTGGTTGAGTATAAAAATCTAGAGGGAAAATGCTGGGATAAGCAGTTGAAAAATGAGCTGCAGACCGCCGACCAGCTGTTTCTTGTGATCAAGGGCCTTTTGACCCAAGCGGTCTGGTCTGCCCCCATCAGCGGTATGCGGCTGATGTTAATGGGACTAAAACCGGCAGCTTTGGGGCAATTAGCTTTGACTTCTTACTTAAAGCCCCAACGCCCCCGGGAGTTGGAACAGCTTTTATCTTCTCTGCAGGCCAAGTTCGGAGCCGATCGGATATTTACTGCTTCCGACATTTCTATCCCCCGCCGGGAACGGATGCTGCAGCTCTTGACGGGCTTTGGGGATCATCCAATCCCAGCCCTGGGGAGGTAAAATCATTTGGCCCGCCGTGTAAATGCACCTATCCAGGTGTTCTGCCAAAGCAAGCAACCTGCTGCCTTTAGCTGGGAAGGGCGGCTGTACACCATAGTCCAGATCATTGAAAGCTGGAGGGAAAGGGGCGAATGGTGGGAAAAAGCCCCAGAGATCACAGTCTATCAGGTAATGACTGCAGATCAGGGGCTTTATGAACTCCACCACCAGGCTACCGGCCAATGGATCTTATATAAAATCTACGATTGAACCAGCCAGTGGAATCAAAGGGGTAAAAGGCCCAGCTTTCTCTGGAACCGCTCCAGGGTCGCTTGTGCTATGGGCTCGGCCTTCTTTTTGCCTTGAGCCAAAATCTCTTCGATGACTCCTGGACGGGAAAGCTCTTCAAAGCGGATTTGAATGGGCCGCAGGGTCTCGATTACAAGTTCCGCCAAATCCTTCTTAAATTGGCCGTAGCCGCTGCCTGCATATTCGTCCCGGATCTCCTCTAAGGATTTGCCGGAGCAAAGGGAATAGATGACCATCAGGTTGGAGATGGCTGGTTTGTTTTCTTCATCATAGTAAATTTCCCGACCTGAGTCGGTGACTGCTGAGCGGATCTTTTGCCGAATGACATCAGGGGGATCTAATAGGGCGATATTTCCCCGGGGATTTTCCGCCGATTTGGACATTTTCTCCAGGGGATTCTGCAGGTTCATAATCCGGCCGCCGGCGGCTTTCGGTGGAATATAGGGTTCGGGTACCTTGAAAATCTCTTCATCAAATCGATTGTTGACCCGAAGGGCAATGTCCCTAGCTAGTTCCAGATGCTGCTTTTGATCTTCTCCCACCGGCACTTCATCGGTCTGGTAGAGGAGGATATCGGCGGCCATCAGGACCGGATAAGTGAATAAACCCGATGTGACTACTTCCCCTTTTGAGGATTTATCTTTGTACTGGGTCATCCGCCGCAGTTCGCCTACGTAAGTAGTACATTCTAAAAGCCAGCTCATTTCGCTGTGGGCTGGAACATGGGATTGGACAAAAATGGTTGCCTTTTCTGGGTCAATGCCGCTGGCCACAAAGAGCTTAGCCACATCCAGTGTCCGCTGGTAAAGCTCCTTGGGATCCTGCGGGACCGTCAGAGCATGGAGATTCACCACACAGAAGAAGCATTCTGCTTCATGCTGCAGTTTGACAAAATTCCGCAGGGCTCCGAAATAGTTGCCGATGGTTAGAGCGCCGCTGGGTTGAACACCAGAGAAAACTCGTTTTACCATGATGCTCGGTGCCGAAAGAGTCGCACCTTATCCCCTTTCACAATTCCTGATATTTATCTTGCCCGTTTACCGTTGGGCAGCATACGAGAATCGACTTTTACACACTTTGCTACAAAACCAAAGAAATCCTGCTCCTGCTTGGATTTCTTGACAGCGCCAGCAAAGGGAGGGCTTTTCCTTGGCCTTTGTTCATCTCCACGTTCATTCCCCTTTCTCCTTTCTCGATGGGGCAAGTTCCATACCTGCTTTGGTACAGCGGGCTGCTGAACTGGAAATGCCGGCCCTTGCCATTACTGATCACAATAACGTCAGTGCTGCTATCCAGTTTTACAAAACAGCGACTGCCGCCGGGATTAAACCTATTCAAGGGGCTGAGATGACTTTAGAAAACGGCCATCACCTCGTCTGCCTGGCGGAAAATGCCGCCGGCTACGCCAATCTGTGCAAGCTTTTGACCTGTGCTTATCAGTACGGCCATCGGTTAAATCCCCAGGTGCCCTTTCAGGCTCTGGCTGAGTATCACAGGGATTTGATCTTCCTTTCGGGCTGCCGCCGAGGCGAGGTGCCCTTTTTGATCCTACAGGGAAAGATGGAGGCTGCCCGGACTGCCGTAAGGCGCTATCTTGCCATCTGCGGCCGGGATAGTTTCTACATAGAACTGATCAATGACCTTCTTCCCCATACGGCTCAGCTCAACAGAGCCCTGGCGGAGCTGGCTCAAGATCTGGGACTCAAGGTAGTGGCTACCAACAACGTTCACTATGCTCAGAAGTCCGATTTTCCCTTTCATGATACTTTAACCTGTGTCCGCACCCTCACCCAGCTGGAGGATGTCCATCCTGAACGGCGCCTCAATGCGGAAAACTACTTGAAGTCTCCGGCAGAGATGAAGGAGCTTTTCACAGCTTACCCAGAGGCACTAACCACAGCCCAAGAAATCGCTGAGCGCTGCTCGCCGGCCCTGGATCTAAAAAGGGCCCTCTTCCCCGCCTTCCCCGTGCCCGAGGGGAAACCAGCAGCGGTTTTTCTGCGGGAATTGGTTTATCAAGGGGCGGTGAAGCGCTATGGGAAAGTCACCCCATCTATCCGGGAAAGGTTAGAACACGAACTTGATATCATCACCCGCCTGCAGGTGGAAGATTATTTCCTGGCCATGTGGAATATTGCCTGCTTTGCTAAAAAGCGGGGCATCCGCTACGCAGGCCGGGGCTCAGCTGCGGACTCCGCGGTTGTTTACTGTTTGGGGATCACAGAAGTTGATTCCATCGCCCGGGGACTTTTGTTTGAGCGGTTCTTGAGCCTGGAGCGGGCGCAAAAGCCCGATATTGACATAGGCTTCGATGCCCGCTATCGAGATGAGGTGGCCAAATACGTCTATGATAAATACGGAGAGGAACATGTAGCCTCAGTTTGCACCTTTAACACTTTCCGGGCCCGCTCTGCCCTGCGGGACTTTGGTAAGGCATTGGGTTTTCCTCCGGAAGAAGTGAACAGCCTAGCCAAACGCTTTCCCCACGTGCCGGCCGATGCCGTTAAGACTGCATTAGACAAATTCCCGGAACTTCGCAAGAGTCCAATTCCCCTTTGGAAATACCGGCAGCTCTTTGACCTTTGCGAAAAGGCCGCGGGTTTTCCCCGGTTTATCGGCACGCACCTGGGCGGACTGGTTATTTGTCGGGAACCGTTAACATCGGTCACCCCCCTCCAGCCGGCAGCCAAAGGGGTACTGATCACCCAGTTTGATAAAGACGACGTGGAAGAACTGGGATTGATTAAGCTAGATCTTTTGTCGCTGCGGACCTTGTCCGCTGTAGAAGATGCCGTGGCTTCCATTAACTCCAATGCTGGAGGAAACAGCAGTGCTCCGGAGTTTTGTTATGAAAAGATTCCCCTGGATGACGAGGCCACTTACCGACGGCTGAACTCAGGAAAAACCATCGGCGCCTTTCAACTGGAAAGTCCGGCCCAAAGGGCTCTGCAGGCCCGGCTGGGAGCAGAAAACATCGAGGACATCATCGCCAGTGTGGCCTTGATCCGGCCCGGCCCCATTAAGGGCAATATGGTGGAGCCCTTCATCGCCCGACGCCACGGCCAGGAGGAACCCACCTATATCCATCCGGCTTTAGAGCGGATCTTGGCCAAAACCTATGGAGTTGTACTTTATCAAGAGCAGGTGATCCAAATCGCCACCGAGATTGCCGGCTTTACCCCCGGCGAATCTGATCGGTTGCGGCGGGTAATGACCCACTTCCGTTCGCAAAAGGAAATGGAGGCCATCGGCCGAGAGTTTATTGCCAAGGCTGTTGCCAACGGCGTTAAGCCCGATGTAGCTGAGACCATCTTTTCGTATATAGTAGGCTATGCCGGTTACGGCTTTTGTGAGGCCCACGCGGCTGCCTTTGGAGACACTGCTTACAAAACCAGTTACCTTCTTGAGCACTATCCGGCCCATTTCTATGCCGCGATCCTCAGCAACCAGCCCATGGGGTTTTATCCCCCCAACACGATCTGCTTGGAGGCCCGGCGGCGGAACATACCGATCCTGCCTCCGGATATCAACATTAGTACTGATCGGTTTAGCGTGGAGGAGTTAGAGGATAATTGTCAACTAGAGGGCGCCGCTGGCCAAGGCAAGAAAGAACCCCGCCTCGGCATCCGGGTATCATTGGCTCAGGTTGCCAAGATGGACCAAGTATCGCTCCAACGAATTCTCAGTGCCCGGGCCGAGGCACCTTATCGATCTTTACTGGATTTTTGCCAAAGGACCCGGTTGGATAGGGACATCACCGCCAACCTAATCCTCTGCGGAGCCTTTGATGCGCTCCACCCCAATCGGCGCCAGCTGCTTTGGGATCTAGAGAGGATTTACCAGCTTATCACGGGCGGACACCAGCTTTCCCTTTTCTCTCAAGAGGCATCTGAACTCTTGCGAGACACCAGCCATCAGGTGCCGGATTTCTCCCCAAAGGAGAAATTTCTACAGGAATACGCTGTTTTGGGATTCAATGTCAGCAGCCATTTGATGGCTTTTCTTCGCCCGTATTTGCAGAAACGGCGGGCAGCCAGCAGCCGGCAGTTAGAGCAAACTGCCCCCGGCCAAAAGGTTTGTGCCGCTGGAATCGTCATTAGACCCCACCGGCCCCCTACCAAAAGCGGCCGCATCGTGGTTTTTCTCACCCTGGAAGATGAATTCGGCATGATTGATGTCACCGTTTTTGAAGATGTCTACCAACGGTATGGGCATATCATTTTCACTGAACCGGCTTTGATGGTCTGGGGAACCCTGGAGCAGAGGGGAAATGCCAAAAGCATAACAGCCCGGCGGGTAGAAACTCTGTCCCTGGCATATATGTCAGCTGCCCACGGATAACCGCCGGTTCCCGACAGATGGTGTGAACCGGCTCAAGCCAATGGCACGCCTTAATACCGGTAAATATCCAAAAGCCCACACTGGGACGGCTCTCACCGGCTAGTGCTGATCAAGTGATCAAGCTCTTGGCTGGTCACTCTGCTGGCCGTATTAGCGGTAATTACAAAGAGGCCTCAGCGGTGCTGCCCACTCACCGTTTAAGGCCTCTTCCATCCAGCACATTTCCAAGAGCCTCTTACGCTCTCAATTCCTCGATCTTTTGCTTGATAACATCCTTAGAATGCAGTCCTACCAAGAGATCAACGAGCTTGCCGTCAATGAAAAAGGCTAATGTAGGAATGCTGAGAATCCCGTACCGGCCGGCTATCCGCTGGGCCCCGTCGACATTTAGCTTGCCGACAGTGATTTCTCCGGCATATTCCTCTGCCAGCTCCTCAATGATAGGCGCCAGCCGGCGGCAGGGGCCGCACCATTCTGCCCAAAAATCCACTACTACCATGCC
>JAAZHE010000220.1 GCA_012510855.1 Bacillota bacterium
CAGCTGCGCCGAGGTCGATGCCAGCATAGTTGGCATCAGCAGCTAGTCCAACTTGACCCTTGTCCCAGGCGTAAAATGCTCTGGCGTTCACCGGGCCAACCTCGATGCCTTCAACCTTAACACCGTTACCATCGCTGAGGGTGGCGATATAGTCGTTGAACTCTACATTGATGTCACCAATGGTGGTAACCAGTTCAGGGCCGCCGTGCCAGAAGGCACCGGTGGTCTCCAGGTAAGCCTTCTTCAACGTGATATCCAGTTCAGCGGGACCCTTCTTTTCTGTAGCCTCGCCATTATCTTCGGTCGTTTCGCCATTCTCATCCGGTCGCACTGCTGTAGGATCGTCATGACCTTCGGTCAATTCGCCATCCTCGTCCAGTCCGACTTCGGTGGTGCCGAACTCGAGACCTACACGGATCTTCTCGCCAGCGTTGACATCCAACTTCATGGACAGGCCGTTGTCAGCTTCAATACCCCAGTCTTTCCAGGGCTCGTTACTATCCTCGGGCCTAAAGTTAAAGCGGGTTTCCAGCGAGCCGCCGAGATTAATCTCAGCTGCCATTGCCGGGGCTGCTACTACGAGCGCTAGTGCTGCGATAAGAGCTATAATTGTTTTCCTCATCTGTTTTATCCCCCTAAGTCTTACTTAGTTTTTCTTGGTTACTTGCTGTGATTAGACTGTGATTGCAACAGTTCTTACTACATGTGCTGCATCTAGTGGTGCGTTACGGGGGTCTCCTATGAGTTGCCATGTTTCCTCACCGGATTCCACCTGGCTGCGTCTGATGCTGCGTCTTTTACCATCCAACCCCAGCCGAACAGGGCACTTAGGGTCGTTTCACCTCCTTCCTCACTCCCTGCCCAACCTCTTGGGCCAGATGATAAAACTTAATGGCTTGCATAGAGATCCTGACTAATATAAGTCAGTGACCTCGGCAATAGACTCTGGAGTCCATCACCTTACACTGCTGACTTCGCCTTTCTGCCGAAGGTTCCTGCCGGACTTCAGGTTGTAAGTGTTTCCTGTTTTCCTACTTCCTGCATCTGTACCGGCTCTGTTTTCTCCCTCAGCGGGCGGCGACCTGACTTACATTTGTTATCAGGACATTTACCCATATTCGCTCCCGGACTTCTCGATCCTGCCGGCTTTGATACATCACTTTTTGGGGCTGAAAACAAAAAACGGCAGCCGCTCAAGGGCGCCGTTGTGTTGTAGAGACTTACATTGTGAGGTTCGGTTACTCTAGCTTAGGACAAAACGGTTAATGGCTTCTGCCACTCCGCCTTCTTCGTTGGAGAGGGTTACATAATCGGCTCTGGAACGCACGACCTCGGGAGCATTGGCTACAGCCACTCCGATCCCTGCCCACTCCAGCATGGGAATATCATTGAAACTGTCGCCGATGGCCATCACTTCTGACTGCTCCAAACCGTAAAGATCCGCCAGCTCTTTAAGGGCCGCACCCTTGGAGACTCCCAGGGCGGTAAACTCAACATACTGGGGCTTAGAGCGAAATACCTCCAACTGGCCTTTATACTGTTCCTTTAAGGTGACCCGCCATTTCTCGGCAATCTCCGGCTCGCAGACATAAAGCAGCTTGGTAGGGGGTCTATCCATAAAAACCAGCAGGTCTCCCACCGGATGGGCAACGGCCTTGGTGAAGGATGAGTAAAATTCAGTGTACTCATTGATCTCATCCACGTACATCTTTTCATCGAGATATGCATTGACATGGAGGCCTTCCTTCTGACCTAGAGCCACAATCTCCCTCGCCAAATCCAAAGGTATAGGA
>JAAZHE010000221.1 GCA_012510855.1 Bacillota bacterium
CTTCCCCAATCGAGGAATCTCACATCCTGGGCAACTACTTCGGTCACCCACCGCCGGGACCCGTCCTGCGCATCATAGGAACGTACCTGTAGCCGGCCATCAACTGCTACCAGCCGTCCCTTGTTCAGATAGTTGGCGCAGGTCTCTGCCTGCTTGTCCCAAACCACTACAGGGATAAAATCAACTTCCCTTTGTCCGCTCTGACTTGTATATCCTCGTTCTACGGCTAAACGAAAATTAGTTACAGCGGTGCCGTTTTGGGTATATCGCAGTTCCGGGTCGGCTGTCAAGCGGCCGATCAATATCACTCGATTAAGCATTGATGCTCCTCCTTATCACTATGCGGAACGGAGCTGTAACTTAGCCGTGAGTTGCCGCTTAGTTGTCTCTGCGTACCAGCAAATGGCGAATGACCTCATCGGAGAGCTTAACGATCCGCTCCAACTCACCGGCTGTAGCGGGCTCCGCTTGAAAATCAATCACCACATAGAAGCCTTCGGTGAACCCTTTAAGCTCGTAGGCAGTTCGTCTCTTGCCCCACCGATCAACGTTGTCGATGGTGCCTCCTTCGCCGGTAACAATGCCGGAGAAGCGCTCCAGCAAGGCGTTAACAGCTTCTTCCTCGAGATCGGGCTTCAAGACGAGCATGATCTCGTATGGTCTCACCACAGCTCCACCTCCTCCCTATGGACATGGCCCCAGGAACATACCTGGAGCAGGGATGGCCATGGTAATTATACCACTCGCGACCTCCCCGTGCAACATGGCCCAGGGTCAAACTCGTTGAATAATATGGAAGAAACCGAGGCTACCCTCACCTCGGTTCTCCCATGCTTATTCACTCAACACCAGCTATCCACTGTCCTAACAACATTTCCCTTGGGCTTCGGCGATGGCGCTTCGTACGAATGTTAGACTCTTCGCTAGACTACTTGCCTTATCCTCCCCCGACACTCCACATTCAAAGGCCATGTATCCGGAGAATCCCACATCAGCCAAAGCCCGAAATGCGGCAACGAAGTCTATATCCCCTGTCCCTGGTTCAAGGCGAGTATTATCAGCTAAGTGAACATGCTTAATATACTTGCCAGCTGCTCTAAGTGCTGCAGGTGTGTCCGTTTCTTCTATGTGCATGTGAAAGAGATCGCTGATCAGTCGAATCCTTGGATGTCCGCATCTTTCAATGATTTCTACTGCGTCAGCCTGAGTACGCAGCAGGTGTTGCTCATACCTGTTTAGCGGTTCCAACAGGAAGTAGGTATTGGTCTTCTCCGCCACATCACCGAGTTCGCCACACAAGTGTACTAACAGCTCTTTTTCCAGAGAAACAGCATCCATCCACGGCGACAGATCATTGATTCGAGGTGGTCCGAAAATTGGAGGCACTATCTGACCTACTGCTCCAAGATCACCGGCTAACTTGAGGTAATCCTTAATGTAATCAATACAAGCCTGACGTTTTTTGGGATCCGGATCCAGCAAATCAAAGGTAGCATTGCCGCAAATGCTGCTCACTGGAATCGGTGAGTTCTCCCAATCCTTCCGAGCCCTACCGAGATCCTCTGGTGGGTAGTCCCATGCTGAAATCTCAATACCATCTACGCCATGATCTAGCGCCCACTTTTGCTTATCCTCTACTGTATTTCCCGGGATGATGGAAAGCTGCAAAGCAATCTTCATGCTCAGTCCCCCTTTTCGCATGACACCGACCTTTCGGTCACCTGTCCATACTAGAACTTCACTGCGTACTTAATAACCTCCGCTGGTCGATTTTCAATCAGCTCCCAAACCTTTGGACCTTCCTCAAGCGACACAACCGGATGAATCAGGCCGCTGAAGTCCAGATAACCTTTCCGCAAGAGGCTAACCATGGTATCATACGCCCGCATTTCGTCCCAAAGTGGATAGTCTCTCGGTACGTGCCCCCAACCGCACCCGTGGGGAATGACGATATTTAGTCTGTTGTGGTGCCATTCCCTACCTAACCAAAGGTCCCGTGCCTCCCCTTGATAGAATCCGGCTGAGCAAACAGTCCCCATGTTCCGAGTGCACCTGATTGCCGATGCTAATGCGGCATAGCTTCCAGCAACTTCGATGGAAATATCTGTGCCTTTGCCACTAGTCAGATGGTGCACCTCGAGGGCAACATCGCACTCGGATGGATCGAGAACATAATCCGCCCCGTGGTCCTTTGCCCATTTTCTCCTTGGTTCTAGAGGATCTACTGCAATAATCGTCTCAGCCCCTGCCTTACGAGCCATTTCCACTGCGATCAACCCAATGGCTCCAAGACCGATGATGGTTACTGTGTCACCTAACCGCAAATTACTCTCCCTAATGCAATGGAAGGAAACATACGCCGGCTCTATACACAGTTGAGTCCGTATAATGGTGTAAAAATGGTTTTCTAAAAAAATAGGAGAGCCATTAACAAATTCCTCAGTTAGAATAGAAGTTGGACAAACCAGAATTCTAAGAGGAGGAATTTGAATGGCTCAA
>JAAZHE010000222.1 GCA_012510855.1 Bacillota bacterium
AGAAATGGGTTTCCGCGTGCTCCCCTTTTCTCTCCATTTTCGGCGGATGAGTAAGCGCTGACAGCACGTACCCATCAATCTAGCGCGAGATCAGGAAGGATTTCGACACGGGTGTGCCGTATGACCTGCAAAGCCCGAGTTAGGGGCACTGTATCACCTTGGGAAAGGAGGATGCCTATTGTAGACAGGCTCCTTGGGAGCCAGTGAGTTGTGGTTGCAGCCAGATTTTATTGTGGTATGATGTCTCGGGGGAGAGAGGTCTAGGCGCAGACAGTCTAGACCCAAAAGAGGTAAGGAGGTTGGTGTTTATGACCAAGAAAAGAACTGTCATGATTGCATTAGTCCTTGCACTTACAATGGTCTTTGCCGCAGTGTTGCCGGCAGCAGCTATGGAATTCGATACTTACGGCCCCAAGGTTGATGAGATCATCATGCCCATCATCACCGAGGACACTGCCCGTAGAATCGCCTTTGAACGAGGGGAAAGCGTAGTTTGGTCAGGTCTCACACAGGCTGCGGATATTGACCATGCCCGCACCTTGGATAACGCTGATATGACCATGACCCTAGGCTTCCACATGTTCTATCTGTGCTTCAACATGCGGGAGACTCCACTAAATGATCAGGCTATCCGCCAGGCTATCGCCCATGCTGTGGACCGCGATAACATCATCCGCACATTGTTCAAAGGTTACATGCTGCCCATGCACAGCTTTGTGCCTCAGGCTTCGGCCTTCTATAACGATGATGTTCCAACTTATGAATACAGTCTTGAGAAAGCCGCTGAGGTTCTGGAGGCAGCTGGCTATAAGCTCGATCCCTCCGGTAAAGTTCGGATCGATCCCAAGACCGGCCAGCCGCTGCGGGAAATGAAAATCTTGACACCCACCTATGAGGTTGCTGCAACCTCTGCCGAGATCGGCAAGATAATCGCCGACGCAGCCCAGAAGATTGGTCTCCCGGTTGTACCGGAGCCCATGGACTTTAACGTCATGTTGGACAAGATCGATCTCCACGATTTCGACATGTACGTACTAGCTTGGTCACTGAGCAGAAACCCAACCCATCTGGAGCGCTTCTTCCATTCCCGTCACGACGTGGAAGCCGGCTACAACAATCCAGGTATCCGTAACCCTGAACTAGATGAGATCTTAGACCTACTGGCCAACGCTCCTGATCTGGAGACAGCTAGAGAGGCCTCTGATGCTGCTCAGACGATCCTTGCTAGGGAAATGCCCTATGTGCCTCTGTACTCGCGGCCCTATATCGATGTGTTCCGGAAAGATCTGGTCACCGGCTATGTGGCCATGGCTGGCTACGGCGCAGCCCACGAGCAGAACCCGTGGACACCACTTAACATCCCGCGCGTAGACGCCAACGGTAATCCTGTAGAGGGCGGCACCATCCGCTGGGCACTGAGTGAAGAGCCCAAGAACCTTAACCCAGCAGTAGCCAGCAGCGCCTACGAGTGGGATGTTCTCTACAAGCTCTTTGACTCACTGATTGCCATGCATCCAGAGACCCTAGAGGATATGCCTTGGATGGCAGAGAAGTGGGACGTAGGCATTTGGGAGCCTGAACCCGGCCGGCAAGGCACAACCATTACCTGGTATATCCGTGAGGGCATCAAGTGGTCTGACGGTATGCCCTTCACCGCAGAAGATGTCAAGTTCACCATTGATTACCTCAAGGAGAACCAGGTGCCTCGCTATCTGGGCAATGTAGACAGAGTTGTCAAGACAGAGCTCATCGATGAGTACACCGTAAAGGTATACTTCGACACTGTGAGCTACTGGCATCTGTACAATGCCGACCTAGCTTTCTTGCCTAAGCACATTTGGGAGGATGTAAAGGATTACAAGTCCTTCGAGCCTTGGCTCGAGCCCCATCCGTTCATGGAGGGATACACCAAGCTAGTTGGCACCGGCCCGTTCGTACTCAAAGAGTATGTCCCCGGAGAGTACGTCCGTCTGGTTAAGAATCCATACTATTGGAGGCTTAACCCAACCGACTAATATAACCAGCAGCGTTTACGACTTAACCGCCGCTGCGAGGCGCTGCCCCAGCGGCGGTTACCACAATGGTCTGGTTACGCAGAATGAGGTGAGAAGGACTTGGGTTTTCGATCATACCTACTAAAGCGAGTGCTTTATGCCATCCTAGTCCTCTTTGTGATCCTCACGTTCAACTTTGTCCTCTTTCGCCTGATGCCAGGTGATCCTGAAAAGATGATCATTGATCCCAACTTTACAGCAGAGGCGAAGATGGAACTGAGGAGACAGTATGGACTGGATCAACCCCTTTATAAGCAGTACATTAATTACCTTTCATCGCTGCTCCGATTTGACATGGGTCTATCCTTTAATACCCGGAGGCCCGTTTGGTCAGAGCTGAAAGAAAGGCTTCCTAATACCATCGTGTTATTTGCCGCAACTTTTGTCGGCACAGCGACGGTGGGAATAGCACTTGGCGTGTAT
>JAAZHE010000024.1 GCA_012510855.1 Bacillota bacterium
ACCAAGGGCCAAGACTCCAGCATGGCCTCCCATTGAGGTAAGGCTGGACCGGTTTGAACTTGGATAGACTCTGTCCACAGGAAAGGCTCTCGCTCTTGCAAGTCTCTAAGGCAGTAAAGCAGCTCATCTATTTCCTCTTCTGCACCTGTCAAGAGTTCGTGGACCGGGCCCCGGCCCGTTAAGACCCAGCGTACCAGATAGCCTTCCGGCTGCCAGCCTGGATCGGCAAGGGGAATATCTGGCATTATCGTCTCTCCCTGAAGAAGCTCTTCCGCCCTTGCCACTAGGAGCCGCTCAAGATCCGACAGATTGCCAATGGGTTCGTTTTCCCACGGCTCATCCACAGCTACATCCAACTCCATCCATACAAAAGGAGAAATGGGTATGAATCTTATCTCCCCAACCTTCCCCGGACCAAGCTCTACCAACAGACACCCTCCTACTCCCCGCTCACCGGGATGGCGTCCCTGGGGAGTACCGGGAAAGGCGATGGCCGGCAAGCCGCTGCGAATAATCCACGGCTGATGAACATGGCCCAGTGCCCAGTAGTCCATATACTGCTGATGTAGAAGATCCTGGATGCTGCAGGGAACGTAATTGCGGTTCTGAGGATCGAGGGCGGTATGCAAAAGTCCAATATTGATAACTGCGTCATCCGGCGGCCGCAGCATCGAATACAGCGGCCGACTCTCCCGGCGGGACTTATACGAGACTCCCAGTATCCTCGCTGCCGTCACGCCGCCTTTCTTGACTTCATACACACCAGGCTCATCGGCGGGGCAAGCGTGGAAATTCTCAGGCATGTCCAAAAGCTCATGCCGCTCTCCCAGAAAATCATGGTTGCCGTACACGGCATATACCTCGATACCGGCCTCCCCTAAACGCCGGACCCCTTCTTGCAGACACCGGGCCGCCTTCACCGACCGGGCTTCCTGGTGGTACACATCACCAGCTATCAAGACAAAATCCACATCATATGCCAGCGCTGCATCGCAGATCCTCCTCCAAGTCTCAAAGCTCGCCTGCAGCAAACGGCTTTCCAGTTCCTTAGACGCGCCGGAAAACCCTTGGACAGGAATCCCTAAATGCAGGTCAGCAGTGTGAAGAAACCTCACGGACGCAGACATATTACCACCCTCTTTATCCCAATAACTTCTTCATCTGTCAGACAAATCCTACCCGGCCTCTTGGTAAAGGCGCTCCGGGTCTTTTTTATCACCGGACCCAACCTTTGGCAGGTCTAATTCCGCATGTGGACAAACCAGGGAAGAGTCTTACTAACGGTGAACCTCATCCAGGAATAGAAGAGACTAATCCTCAGGAAGAAATGGAGGAGAAGGCTTTGAAAAAGGGCAAAAGGGCTTTGCTCGCTGTGTTAATCGGAATCATGGTGGCCATGAGCGGGTGTTTCGGGAGCGATATGCCACAGGGGGTGTGAGGGGAGTTGTATATGCCCCAAAAGAGGACGCCGATCTTCATGAGGCAGAGAGAAAGCTCCTCGTTAAGGACCTGGTTATTACTCCACCGGAGGGCTACGTTCCCCTGTCAGGTGCAGTTGTAAAGGTTGAGGGCACCAGTCAGTCTACTACCACTGACCACAAGGGACGCTTCACACTTACGGGTATTAGGGTTGGGCCCCAGACTCTAATCATATGGCACAAACTATACAAGCCTGTATCAATCAATGTTACCATTATTCAAGATCAAATAGTCCCTGTCCCCAGTAACAGTGTCAGACTCCACGGTAAAGGCTTCTATTTGCTGATTGGTGTCGGAGATTTCGATTACGAGAAGTGGGAATTCTACGATCTTTACCCCCAAAGAATGAGTGCACCTGCAATGGACGTAACACTATTGAAGGGTGTATTGCAATGGGACAATGCTTTAGCAAAGGGAGCAGAAATCGCTGCCCTCATAGATACTGAAGCCACCATGGATAGAGTCCGAGATACTCTGGAGTCCCTGGTTAACGCCATGACAAAAGAGGACTACCTGGTAATCTATTTCTCCGGACATGGTACCAGCCAGTATAGTCACGGATTTGACGCTATTGCCCTCGCAGATGGGCTAGTTACTGATGGTGAGTTGCGGGATTGGGTCATAGAAAACCTATTTGATGCGAACGGCTTAGAGATAAATGACGTTACCCTGATACTTGATACTTGTTATAGCGAATCCTTTGCTGACGGGTCGCCAACCTTCTACGAGACGTTAAAACAAAAGCATTCAAAAAACCCGGTTACACAGTACTCGCTTCATCTCGTAATTACGAGGAGTCCTATACGCTAGGTTCTGAACTGAGTGTTTTCACCAATTACTTGATAGAAGCACTGGAAAGCGGATTAGGTGATATGAATCGAGATGGCCTGATTACGGCTTATGAATTGTATCGCTACGTCGCCCCAAAGGTACGACGCTACACCGATGAAAAACAGAACGTCTACTTGTGGCCTCCTTACAGCACCAACGTAATTGCCACCGATCCTTATAATCACTAGGAAGGGTGAATCAAGTGGCTAGAGTACAGCTGGCAGTAATATCTATCCTGCTCATGGTAAGCTTGCTTTCACCAAGAGCTCAAGGAAAGCTCCCGTTAACGCCTTCTCCCACCTTCCACGCCGTCGCCTGGGAGCAGCAAGGCAGGGTCAAGCTTGCCATCGCCAACGCATCCCCAGAGCCTAAAGAATTCTCGGCGGGGTTCGGCTACTACCTTTTGGGTCAGAGGATCCTGGAAGAGGTTCCCATTAACGTCCCCGGCAAAACCATCTTGGTAACCACCCATCCGATGGTGCGGGGCGACAGCCAATCGGGGTACCGGATTGCGGACATGGTTTTTGTCAGTGAGGCGGATGGTCGGACAAGTGCGGCTATCCAGATTATAGGGGTGCGCCCGGCTACTGAACACTATGTAGCGGACAGCTTCATAGTGCCTGCTGGGCAAAACGCTGTCGTGTACATCAAGACCCCTGATCCTGAGCTGGGGATTGACACCACCGTCTACCTAAGCATAGGAAAAACCTTCACCCTCGGATACTTTAAGGGTAAACTAAGGATAGACAGGGTCTATGAGGGCGGATTGAAAAAAGCCAGCAATCCGCCTTTAGGTGAAGGAGAAAAGCCTCAGGACTTCTACAATTACTCTTACGGCTGGCGTGGCCTGAAAGTCACGGCCTCAACTCCTAGATTGGAGGGCGTTGAGCGGCTGGACTTTGTCATTGAAGAACTTATTTCTACACCAGAGGGTACAGCCAGGCATGGTCTCAACGCACCGCCCATTCTCGTCTACGGCCCTGATATAACCCTCATGGAGAAATAGATGATGTTTGGTCTTTCTAAGAGAGTTCAAAATCGTATACCTCAGGCTGTCCTAGACGTCTGCCATACTCTAAGGGACAAGGGCTATCAGGCCTATGTTGTAGGAGGAGCGATCCGGGACAGCCTTCTGGGTGATGTGCCCGGTGATTGGGATGTGGCAACCGACGCCCAACCAGGCGAGGTGATGTCCCTCTTTTCCAAGACAATACCCACGGGTATAAAGTACGGTACTGTCACTGTAGTCAAAGACATCTCGGTAGAAGTGACAACCTTTCGGTCTGACGGCATCTATCGGGATGCCCGTCGTCCCGAAGATGTAACCTTCTCCACCAGCATTGTAGAGGATCTTCAGCGGCGGGATTTTACCGTCAATGCCATCGCCTACGACCCCATCGCCAGGAAATTCGTTGATCCCTTTGGAGGCATCCGGGACCTGCGGCGGCGGACCTTGAAAGCTGTGGGTGACCCCGAGGAACGCTTTGCCGAAGATGCCTTACGGATGCTGCGCTTTTTCCGTTTCCTTGCAACACTGGAGTTTAGGCCCTGCCAAAAAACCTTAGCCGCGGTTAAACCCAAACTGATCCGAAGGATCAGCGCCGAGAGGATCCGGGATGAGATGAGCAAGCTCCTCCTGGCCAAAGCGCCTGGTTCTACGCTGCTCCTCATGCACAGAGCTGGACTTCTCCAGGAGATCCTGCCTGAGGTCGCCGAGGGAGATGGAGTAATCCAGGGGAGCTTTCACCGCTTTGATGTCTTGCGCCACTCCCTGGAGGCAGTGGACAACTCCCTGCCCCGGCTGGAACTTCGCTGGGCAGCCCTGCTGCATGATGTGGCAAAGCCCAAGCTGCGCACTGAAGATGAACATGGAATCCACTTCTACCGACATGATGTGGAAGGTGAGCAGATAGCCCGGGATATTCTCACCCGGCTTCGCTACGCCAAGAGGTTTGTCGAGAAGGTTGCCCTCTTGGTGCGCTGGCATATGTTTTCTGTTCACGCAGCATCAACGGATAAAGCTCTGCGACGGTTTATCCGCCGGGTAGGCAAAGAGAATGTCATGGATCTCTTGGAACTGCGCAGGGCGGATATCTTGGCTCTAGGTAGGCAGACGACCTGCAATGCTTGGCAAAACTGGCGAACGCTCCGGGATCGTTTGCAAGAGATTTTAGAAGGTGATACTATCCTTACCGTCAATGACCTCGCTATTGGGGGGCGTGACGTAATGGCCGCCTTGCAGATCAAGCCTGGCCCCGCAGTGGGTGCCGCCCTGGAGTGGCTCCTGGAAAAGGTGCTGGATGACCCGTCCCTCAATGAGCGGGAAATATTACTGTCTCTCCTACAATCATATGAAAATCCGCCTTTGTTGCATAATCAACAGGAAAACACGCCATTACAACGAAAACATTAATAGAAGTTTTTCCAATACGGCACAGGGAGGTAGGCTAATGCGTTCCACACCTATTGGATTAGTGCTGATGGATGATGAGCGGCCCCACGTGCATTCGCAGAACAAGGAACTCAACATGCGGGTGCTTAACCAGTGGGCTGACTTCATCCGCAACAACTTCAAGAACGTTGATGGTTCCGCTCCCGAGGTTATCGTCGGTTCGGATACCATCACCAACGTAAGAGTAGCTCAAAAGGTGGGAGAGGAACTAGCCCGGGCCAATGTCAAGCAGATAATTATGTGCTACAATGTCTGGAACTTCCCATACTTGGCATGGCCCTTCTTAAACTCCATCGGACGTGACATTCCGATACTCAGCTTGTCCAATAATAATGGGCAGTTTCCGGGGAATGTGGGCCTTTTGGCAACCGATGGAGCCCTGCGGCAGGTAGGCCTTCGGACCCATCGGATTGTCGGGGACATGGATGATCCAAAGACCCAGGCCAAAGTACTCGACTGGCTGAGGGCCAGCCAAGCGTATACCACTATGCAGAATGAAGTCTACGGTATCTACGGCGGTCATTCCATGGGTATGGAAACCGGGTACTTCCACCTCACTCCCACCATCAAGTATCTGGGAACGACTGGCTATCAGGTGGACCAACTGCTCCTGGTAAAGATGATGGAGCAAAATGTAGATGAAGCTGAAGTTGAAAAGGGACTAGAATGGTTCAAAGAACTCCTGGGACCCCGCCTCCTCTTTGACGGCAAGATGCTCACCGAGGAGACTCTCAAGAACCAGATCCGTCTGTATCTAGCCATGCGGATGGTCAATGAGGAACTGGGATTCGATTTCTGCGGACTAAAAGGTCAGCGTGAGCTCACCGAGCATGTCTGTCTCGGAGATGTCGCAGAGATGTTGATGAACGACCCATATGACTGGAACGGACCTAAGGAGCCCATAGTCTGTGCTACTGAGGCTGACTCTTACGCTGCCGTTACCATGCAGATTCTCAAATACATCAGCGGCGGTCTACCAACCCTCTTCATGGACGTTAGGCTGTACCATCCTGACAAGGACCTCTGGGATTGGTGCAACTCCGGTAACCACTCCAGCTACTACGCGGCCCGGAGCATGGATCCTAAGGACAACTTCGAGCGCATTACCTTCCATCCCGCCATGGAGCTCTATTTCAAAGCCGGCGGAGCTTCGGTGGAATTTGACGCAGCACCTGGCGAGCTGACCCTTGCCCGCCTCGGCCTGTGGAACAACGACCAGCTTTACATGGTCATCATGAAGGGCGAGGCTCTGGAGCTACCCGAGGAGGAAAGAAAAGCCCTCAACGCCCAGACCGATCCCACTTGGCCCCATGTCCATGCCAGGATCGAAGGCAGCTTTGAAGAGTTTCTCAATGTCTTCCCATGCAACCACATCTTGGGTGTGGAGGGCGACAGAATAGACGCCTTAGTATACTACTGCGAGATCGCAGGCATTAAACCTGTTGTCCTTGGGCCTAAGGGTAAGGAACGGATTAGGCCCATCTGGGAGCTTTTGGCCTGAGGAAGAACTTGAACCCCCACGGATGTTAAAGCTATTGTACCAATCGGAAGACCCCTCCCTGACATGTCAAGGAGGGGTCTAGCCCTAAATGACCCTACTCTGCAAACCCCCACCATCTCTCCCTTAGGTGAGCTGCTTGGGCATAGGCACTGGCTCTGTCTTCCACCTTCGCATAGGCCTGCAGAAGTGTTAGGGTCCTGGCAAATTCCTGTATATCCAGACGGCTGTTGTTTATTTCAATTAAGAGCCTGCTCCGCTTCCATTCACGCTCTATCTTCTCAAGGGCCGATCTTGCCTTGGGCCACTCCCCTGCCAAGATAGCCTCTTCCACTTCCTCTAAGTACTCGTTCATCGGTGAATTGATAGGAAATACATTGTGCAAGAGAAATGCAACCACCATCGCTGCGATAATCCCCAAAGTGATCCAGATATTTGTCTTCACCCTTCTCCCCCTTTCTCAGGGGGCTCTTTGATGGGCTCCTGCCCAGTAACTCGCGTCTCACTGATATCCTGTTCCTGGGGCAATCCATCCAAGTCGTCCCGGAGGTCTATATACACATTTCCTTGAGTGTCGATTTCGGCATAGTACACATCTTCTAACTTGTGGTTGCGCCTGGCTAGCTCCTCCAGCAGCCACTCGCGGCTGAGATTGAGCTGGCTGAGGTTGGGTTCCACAATCCTCCCATCTACAATCAATTCTACTGACAAACCCTTGTAGTCTGTAGGTATTTGCAAATCAGCCGGTGTAACGGGCCGTGCCTGGGATTTGACCAGCACCGACAGCATTCCATTTGGTTCAAGAAGTGCGAACTCAACATCGGCGATGCTAAACACATTGGCTTGGCGGAGCTGCATCATCAAGTCATCGATGGTATAGTTCATCTGCTGCATGTTCTTTTCCAGAATCTGTCCGTTCTGGATTACAACTGTAGGTTCACCCTCGATTATTTTCGCCAGTTTCCGGCTATGGGTAGTAGCGATGCCCAGCACAACGGTCCCTAAGGTCCAAACGAGAAGGCCTGTCCACACAGGAATGAGCTGCAGGTCTACGTCAATGGTAAGGCTAGATGCAATACTGCCGATGGTAATGCCGGTAACGTACTCAAAGAAAGTCAGTTGGGACACTTGCTTTTTACCCATCAGATGTGTTAAGACCAGTAGGGATAGGAAGGAAAACAAACCTCTCAGGATGACCACAACAACCTCGGACACCATCTACCAACTCCAGACCCAATGTCTAGAGTTAGCATGCACCATCAGTTTGCGGGACATACCAAACGCGAGATTCAGTTGCCCTTCAGCCGCATGTATTCCTCCAGCAACGCATCAAATCTTTCCGCTACCCTCTGTACATTGGGATCCTGAATCCAACCGTCAGCATCGTCCAAAGCAGCATACAGCTCTCTGCGGAGGTTGTCCAAGGCTAATCGCAAACTGTGAAGCCGTCGTTCATAATTGAGAGCAGCATTTGTCATAGTCTACCTTCCCTTCGCGAGAATTCCCGAGGCCGTAGCACCCTGGCCCTGTCAAACCGGTTCTTGGATAAATCTGTGACAGCCTCCCTCACCATATTGTGTGCAGATAGTTCCAGCTGGGACACAATACTCTTCGACAACCAGTCATACTCAGAAGGGTGAAGTCCAACATTGAGATTCTTAACATAATTGGACAGCAATGAGTTTACGTACGCGGTAAGCTGATTCACCATTCCCCCCACTTCCCTACATCTTCCATTATCCCACATACCTGTTCCATACCGGGATAAGCAGCTCAAAATCGTCACTTCATCTATACCCTCCGAAGACTTAGCCAAAACTATTATTAATCGTTTGAATTATATTTAGGTTGTTTGGGGCGGTATTTCCCCTTGAACATAACATAAAGCGGGAAGACCGAGACACGAGTCCCTGTCTCCCCAATTAGTGACTCACTCAATTGAGCTGCCGACGTTATTCTTCGACATAGGGAATGGTCATGGGACCTTCTGGCAGTACGCAGATGCGGACATTGCCGCCCCGCTCATCCACTAGTTCCTTGACTAAAGCTGAAATGTCATGGCAGGGCTTTAGGTGAGCAGCCTTGACTTCTTCATCGGTCAGTCCATCGGTATAAAGATAGACATCTGCCTTGACCTGGACCATTGCTTGAATCTGCACCTGCCAGCGGTCGGTGATATTGTACCGCTCTTCCCGCACGTGCTCCAAGAAGTGACACATGGACGGGGATTCCAAGAGAATATCCCGGTAGTTTCCGTGGTTGGGATAGCCATCACTGCACTCTGCCGCAGCTATAATCACGCCGCCCTCTCTTACGATCCGGGCAGCAGCAGACATTCCCTTCACCGTCTGATACAGGTTCTGATCCAGAGGATACCCGCTGTTGGTGGTAATCACGATATCATATGGTTCTGGAACTGCCTGCATGGCGGTCTTCCTCACAAACTCTATACCAACCTGATGGGCCTCTTCCAAATCTCCGGCAAAGACTCCGGTGATCTCATGGTTGCGGTTCAAGGTCACATTTAGGCTGTAGGTAGGAGGACACATCCGGGCAGCTTCCATGATCGCTTGAGAAAGGGGATTGCCCTCTCGATAGGATAAGCCCCAAACGGAACGGGAATCGCCGATGAGATCCGCATTGTGGAGATTCATGATGGTATCTCCACTAGCTACTCCCGGAGCAACCAGTTTGGGTCCTCCGCTAAAGCCAGCGAAAAAGTGGGGCTCAATAAACCCAGTTACAATCCGAACATCGGCCTCCACATACTCCTTCCGCAGTCTTATATCATAACCTGCTTTAGAAACCCCCACCTTGACGTAAGCATCTTGCTCTCCGATGTAAGACTGGACGATCTTGTACTTCCGGGCAATTTCTGCACCTAAGATTTGGTCCAGTTCCTCTGGGGTGTTGCGCCGGTGGGTACCCAAAGCATTGATCAGGATGATCTCGATATCAGGTACAGTTTCCAGTTCCTCCAACAAGGGAGGCAGAACCCTGCTACTGGGCATGGGCCTTGTGCCGTCGCAAAATACGATAGCAACCGTATCCCCTGGTTTGACTAGTTCTCTAACCGGAGCAGACCCAATGGGATTCCGCAGTGCTTCCCTCAAGGCCTCCTTCTCATTGGGCACACCCTCAATGAACTTGGGTGTGACCACATCGGTGATGCCGTCAGGCAGCTCTACCGGCAGCCAAGTACGGCCGTATGCTAATTCAACCCGCATCTAAATACCTCCATCTAATAGAGTAGAATTGTTGCCATAATTTCCAAGGGTTCATCCCCGGTGTTGGCTATACTATGTCCAGCACCGTCGCCAGTTAGAATGGCATCACCGGCTCTCACGATTTCCTCCTTGCCATCGTCATCGACTGTGCCGGTACCCCGCAGAATATAGAAAAGCTCTTCTTCATTATCATGGTTATGAAATCCAATGGAGCACCCGGGCTGCAAAGTGATCTTGGCAAATAGTCGGGCGCGGCCTTTCAGCTCATCCTTTTTGAAAACATGCAGTAGTTCAACGGTGCCCTCTCCGCCCCGCATTCTCTCTCGAACTTCCTTGACCATCTCATCCGCCCTACGGATCATAGCTACCACTTCTCCCTCTATCCCAATATACAGCTTGTTAGTTCCTTTTGCAAAACCAAGATGCTTCTATCTCCACATCCCCATTTGCTTCCCCACTGGGGGCAATTCTCCTCCTTCTGGGAACACGGCCTCTGTTCTGCCGGTACCTCTACCTACTTCCTCTGACCGTAATATGCGTTAGCTCCATGTTTTCTCAGGAAATGCTTATCCAGCAGCCGTTGGGGTATGGGTTCAATATCAGGCGCCAAAGATACTGTAGCCAGTGCCATGAGAGCTACCTGTTCTAAGACTACGCTGTTGTGGACTGCCTCTGCCGGATCCTTTCCCCAGGTAAAGGGACCGTGCCCGGACACCAAGACCCCGGGCATCGAGAGAGGATCCCGCCCAGCAAGGGTCCTGACAATAACACTGCCGGTTTCCTCTTCGTAATCACCGGCAACCTCCTCTGCTGTTAGTGGACGGGTACAGGGGATCTCACCGTAAAAATAGTCCGCATGGGTTGTTCCCAAACAAGGTATTCCCATCCGGGCTTGGGCCCAAACAGTGGCATAGGTAGAATGGGTGTGTACAATGCCTCCCACCTCCGGCCATGCTCGATAAAGGGCGAGATGGGTGGGTGTATCCGATGAGGGACGTAGGTCTCCCTCCACCACATTGCCCCCCAGGTCTACTACCACCATGTCCTCGGCCTTCATCTCCTCATAGGACACTCCACTGGGTTTGATTACCACCAAGCCCTGTTCCCGGCAAATCCCACTGACATTACCCCACGTATATATAACCAGGCCCCGCCTCGGTAATTCCAGATTAGCGGCTAAGACTTCTTCCTTGAGCTGCTCCAGCATGAATGCTCCCTCCCGCTTGAGTATACCATCACTATCTCCCAGGGTTAACTGACTACTAAGTCATTAAATTTGTCATAGACGTCGTCCCACGGCCCCTTGTCCTGGGGTTCATACATCTTGACAGGGAAGGAGCGGCGGACAAGCTGCCGAGCCTCGGCAAGAGAATTGATGTCTCCCAAGGCCATGGCCTGCATCAAGATGTTCCCCGTTGCTGTCGCTTCGATGGGGCCAGCCACTACTGTCAGTCCCGTGGCATCTGCAGCCAGCTGGCAGAGAAGTTCATTCTGCGTGCCGCCACCCACCATATGGATCACCCGGGCCGGCCGACCGGTGATCTCCTCCAGCCGATCTACTGTCCAGCGGTACTTCAAAGCCAAGCTCTCTAAGCAGCAGCGGATCAGGGCAGCTTCAGTGTCTGGCACCGGCTGATTGGTCCGCCGGCAGAAATCCTGAATGGCCTCCGGCATGTCCGGGGGATTCATGAACTCATCAGCATCGGGGTCGATAAAGGCCTGGAGCGGCTTAGCGGTTCTGGCCATCTCGGTGAGTTCATCATAGGAGTATTCGTTGCCTGCCCGGCGGAAGCTGCGGCGGCACTGCTGGACCAGCCAGAGTCCCATGATATTCTTCAAGAAACGATAGGTGCCGCACACACCGCCTTCGTTGGTGAAATTATTGGCCAGGCTTTGCTCGTTGACGATGGGCTCCCTGGACTCCACTCCCATCAGTGACCAGGTACCAGAGCTTATGTACACATAATCGCTCTCCTCTGTGGGCACAGCCGCTACCGCAGAGCCCGTATCGTGACTGGCCGGGACGATTACCGGAATCTCAGCTCCTTCAATGCCCAGCTCTTGAGTAACAGCCGGTCTGACTGACCCAATTACAGTCCCCGGCTCCACGATCTCAGTCAGAAGCCCACGGCGAATAGAGAACTTGTCCAAGAGCTCAAAGGCCCAATTCCGGTGGTTTGGATCCAGCATCTGCGTGGTAGAGGCAATGGTAAACTCGGTAACCTTGCGTCCTGTGAACCAAAAATCAAAGAGGTTGGGCATCAACAGCATGGTCTCAGCTTGAGCTAGGATGGGGGAGTCTATTCTTGCCAAGGCCAACAACTGAAACAGCGTATTAAAACGAATAAACTGATTGCCCGTCGCCCTAAACAGCTCTTCTCTGGGAACTACCTTAAAGGCCTCTTCCATGATTCCTTCGGTGTGGGGATCCCGATAGTGGATGGGATTACCCAAAAGCTCATCGCCGCGGCCCAAAAGGCCGAAGTCTACACCCCAGGTATCGATGGCCATGCTGGCGACATCGCTTCCGTATGACCGCACACATTGGGCTAATCCCTGTTTCATCTCATGGAAAAGTCTTAGGGCATCCCAATAGGTAGTAGACAACACAGTAACCGGCTGGTTGGGGAATCGATGCAAAACTTCCAGTTCTATCCGCTCGCCATCGAAATGACCAACTATAGCCCGTCCGCTTTCGGCGCCCAAATCAAAGGCTAGAAACTTCTTCCCTTTGTGAGCCAACCCCATTCCCTCCTTGCAGCTCATGTTAAGTCAGTAGAAGTAGTCAATTTATATGTAATTGTTCTTGCTAAACAAGAAAAATCCCTTGCCCTTGAAGGGGTACTTCACCGACCATTTGGCTGCGGCATACCACCCAATCATTGCCCGGAGGGCTTCTATGTTATAAGATGGGGTTAGCAAATACTACCGTAGACAGGGACTACAGCGAAATGGAGGTCTTGATATGAGTTCAAATCCACTTGCCGTGATAGAGGCCAAGGATAAGAAGCTCTACGACAACCTCACAGCCACTAGGAAGATGATCTTTGAAGATGGAGCCCTAGGCGCTAGACACAAGCTGCTTATTGCTATGGCACTAGATGCTGCCCTCGGAGCTAGTGCAGGTGTAAAATCCTTAGCATTGCAGGCCATGGAGGCCGGTGCCACTGAGGAGGAGATCATGGAAGCTATACGGGTTGCCTACTATGTGACCGGTGCAGCAAGTGTGTACACTGCTGCAGCGGGATTGCAAGATGTGTTCTAGGGCTCCATCCCAGTTGATAGATGGTGAGACCAATGACTAGTAGCGCTTCAGACCAGATAACCGACATTGCCGAGAAGTATAACCTCAGACTGTTGGTGTATTTCGGCAGCTATATGACAGAGTCCTATAGTGAGGAGAGCGATATTGATATCGCCTACTTAGCTGAAAAACCACTGAACACCGCCGAAAAACTGGGCCTCCTTAGGGAGCTGATCGTGACCCACCGAAAAAGCGAAGTAGACTTGGTCGACCTTCAGACAGCCGACCCACTGCTGCGCTACGAAATCGCGACCAGCGGACGGCCATTCTATGAGAGGGAAAAAGGTCTGTTTGAGCAACTGAGCCTATTTTACATCAAACAGATCTATGAGCTGAAGCCCGTCATACGTGAGAGAATCAAAACCATCCGCAGGGAGATTCAGGAGCTGATAACCGATGGTGACCAAGGCCATCATTTGCGAGAAACTTAAGACATTAGCCCACTACTATTCTGAGCTTGAGGAGCTCGCTGCTGGGTTAACCCTAGAAAGGTATCTGTCCGACCTAATGCGGAAACGAGCGATCGAGCGAGAAATCCAGCTAATAGTAGAGTGCGCCACCGATGTCAACAACATGATCCTCAAGCTCCTCGATCGCGGTCCGGCCAGAGACTACTTTAATTCCTTTATTGAACTGGCGGAGAGCGATGTGTTCGACATGGACTTTGCCCTGGCCATAGCCCCTTCGACAGGGTTACGCAATATCTTGGTCCACGAATATGAAGTCATTGATGATGCCATTGTTTTCCAGTCCATAGACAGCGTGCTTCGCTATTACAAAGAGTACCTCTCAGCACTCTCAGAGTATCTCGATTGCTGAAAGGGCTGGCTGACAAGATCCCGCGAATACTGTCAGCCAGCCTTCCTCATGCAGCACAGGACGCCCAGGCGCAGCTCGGAGTGATGGGACTAGGGAAGTCAAGAAGACTTACCGCTGGTCAGCACTTCCTTGAGTCTGCCTTTAGTCGGTACCATCCCAATAAACATTACCTTTTCGTCAACCACCAAAGCAGGGGTGACCATAACCCCATAACTAATAATCTCATTGGGGTCACCAACTTTCTCTATTTTGGCATCGAGTCCCTCCTCCTCCACCACCTCCCGCACTAATTGTTCCACCTTACTGCACCGTGGACAGCCGGTACCCAGCACCTTGATGTTCATTTTCAACAGCTCCTTTGCTTGGTAGTTCAAATTCATCATACAGGCCGGAGTCTTCCCATAATGTTATCTTAGCAGCTGCTCAGCCGCTTGTTCCCATGAGTGCACCGATTGTCCGTGCCTCCGCCAGCTACCCGACTTAATGTCCGGATGGCTGCCGACTAGAGCCCTAATGGACACGCTCAATTAGCAACTCTATAGGTAGCATCTGCTGGACAATTCGGCAAAGAAACTTGATTACCTTTCAGCAAATTGGGCTTCCGGACTGAACGAAACCAGGGATTTGAACTCAACAAAAAAGCCCTGCCCGTATATGAGCAGGGATTCTGTTCCCCCCACACTCCATTAAGATCTTGAACAAGTCAAAAAAGGCAGCGATGGGATTTACGTCTCTATAGATGCCGGAAAAGACTTAGTAGGCAAGGAGCCTGCCTGTGCCAGTGCAGGCAGCGCCGCGGCCAAGATAAACACCACACCATAGCCGGCAGTTGTCACTATAAATCCCCCAACAAAGGGTGCTAGGAACAAGGGAATCTGCATCGTGCTGGACAATGCTGTGTACACAGCAAGATCCTGAGGAGGGACTGTCTCCAGGATGCAGTTGGTTCCAACAGACCAACCGCTGGCCCCAATTCCGAGGAAAAAATAAGCCAACAGCATCAGAGTCAACCTTCCGCTGGTGAAAGGCAGCAAAGCTGCAGACAGTGCTGTCGCGGGTGCCAGGGCCTGGGCAATACCTACATAGCCTATTACCATCCTATAGCCCCTGGAGTGCCCCATATAGCCCCAGAATAGACCTCCAACCACCGAACCCAAAGTCTGGGCAGAGATAAAATACCCTGCGGCACTGACTGGCAGTCCCAAGATCTCTTTTGCATAGACAACATAAAAGGGAAGGGCCAAGCCGCTTAACCCTATGAGAAAAATCTTAGCCACAATGCGCACAAAAACCGGCTCTCTCTTCAGGTACTCAGGCAATCTTCTCAGAAACTGAGCAAAGGGTTCAGCCTCTTTGTACACCTTTCCCGGTGGTTCCTTCACCAAAGCTATGGACGCGAAAGAACCCATAAAAAGGACAAAGGAAAGGATAAAGAGTATCCCGTAGTTAGCGGGAAAGCTTAGGGCGTCGCTTTCCAAAACCCTCGTTACAAGAAAACCAAGGCAGAAGGCCCCGAGGCTGCCAAAGGCCTGCATCAGCCCAAAGAATCGGCCCCTCTGTCTCTCGGGTACGCACTTGCCGACAATATCAGTCCAAGTAAGTCCAGCACACCCCTCTCCCAACCAAAAGAGAGAATGGGTTATGAAAACCAAGGCGATGAGCAGCGCCGTTGGTATTCTATGGGCAAACAGCAGCGCCGCTCCCAAGAAACCAATGGGGATCCGGGCAAGGCAAGCATAGAGCAGCCACGGCAGCTTCCGCTCCCGGTGCTTGACGAAATTGGCCACGGGCAGCGCCGGAAGCCACATGCCGGCAAACCTCAAAGTTCCCAATAATCCCACCAATAAAGATGAGCCGGTGAGTCGATCCACCAAAAGGGGCATCGTTGTAGCTGGGTCGAACAGCGCTAAAGCCGGGATAAATAGGATTCCTTCCCCCAGCAGCGCCCAGAAGTTGCGACGTTGGATGGAATCACCTTTGGCGTTACTGACCGAAATCCCCATGACTATACTCCAATCGTAACCAGCTCATAGCGGCGGGTCCCCATTCCCATCCGTTCGGCATGGTCAAGCTGCGCATTATAGTCATTCTCCGGCCACATATCTTTGAACAAATCTTTCTTCGCAGCTTCAGCCAAAAGATCAACCGTCGCCTGGTCAATAGCCACCGGATCATAGGAGGCGAGGATCCCCACATCTCTGACTACCGCAGGTTGCGGCTTCCCAGCGCAATCACACTCTTTAGTCACATGGATAAGGAAGTTAAAGCAAGCCACTTTATCCCGCTTATTCTTAATGGCTCCCCACGCGTATTCCGCCATCTTCTCCTGCAGAGATCGGCTCGTCCCTTCCCAATTGACTTTGACGGCGCCGAATCGGCAGGTGGCAGTGCATTCTGCACACCCATAACAAACACTCTCATCAATCTGGGCTTTGCCCTCCACCATCCTAATGGCATCCACGGGACACCACTTTATGCAGAGGCCGCAGGCACGGCAAACATCCCGTAAGATCTGTGGTTTCACATCTGAATGCTGGTTCTGCTTACCGCTGCGGCTGGCACTGCCCATACCTATATTTTTAATGGCAGCGCCGAGGCCAGTACCTCCATGGCCCGTCGGATGGGACAAAACGAACAAGACATCGCTATGGAGAATATCATTGGCGATTTTTACACTCTTAAAGTGGACGCCGTCGATGGGCACTTCTTCATAGCTCTTGGAGCGGATCCCATCGGCAATGATTACCGGTATCCCCATGTTTTCAGGACCAAATCCGTGGGCATAGGCCTGCATCAAGTGATCCACAGAGTTTGACCGCTGCCCCCGGTAGAGGGTATTGGCGTCGGTCAAATACGGTTTTACGCCTTCACTCTTGAGCGCATTAATCAATGGTTTTAGGTAATCCGGTTTTATATGGCCCGTGTTAAGCCTTTCACCAAAGTGCATCTTCATCGCCACCAGATCGCCTTCTTCAAGTATGCTGCGGAAATTGGCGGCTCGATAAAGCTCCAGAGTCTTCTGAGCTACGTCTTCCTTAGATGGATTATCTTCTACAGGTGCAAACCAGACTTTGCTGACCTTGTCTTTCAATTTCTTGCCCCCCAATCTGGTGCAGTATAGCCCCTTCCTCAATGTTACCATCAGAACAATCCCTTAGATTTAGTGGCCATAAAGGAAGAAAGCCCAAAGGCTTTCCATATTCTATTATACGCAAAGATTAGATAACCTCCTTTCGCCCCAGAGGTAATATCAATCAGACTCCAATTCTTGGCTGAAAAACAGGAATATAATGGATGTGGGAGAAATTCGTTAATGTGCACACATTATCGCCCAGACAAGAGGAGGAGGGTCTTATGGAAACCATACGGGTCGGTATTATCGGTGCTGGTGGTATTGCTCAGTACGGTCATTTGCCTGCTTATAAGAACACTCCCGGTGTTAAAGTTGTAGCCATTGCTGACATCAACGAAAAGAAACTGGCTTATGTAGCAGACAAGTTTGGCGTTCCGCGGCAGTTTACCGATTACAAGGAGATGCTGGAACAGGCGGATATCGATGCTGTTAGTGTATGCACTCCCAATTCCTTACACCGAGAAATGAGTGTAAACGCCCTCAATGCCGGTAAGCACGTGCTTTGCGAAAAACCGGTGGCGGTCACTGGTGCTGATGCAGAGGCTATTATAGCCGCTGCGGAAGCCAGCGGTAAGGTCTTTATGGGAGCCTTTTGCCAGCGGTTTTCGGGAGCCTCCCAAGTACTCAAGAAGTTTATTGAAGAAGGCAAGCTAGGGGATATCTACTATGTAAAAGGCGGCTATATACGGCGCCGAGGTATTCCCGGCCTAGGGGGCTGGTTTACCACCAAGGCCCAGTCCGGCGGCGGTTGCATGCTGGATATCGGCGTCCACGCCTTGGATAGGATGTACTGGTTAATGGGAGCCCCAGAACCTGTAGCGGTATCAGGAGCTACGTACCAGGCATTTAAGGACAATGCCGTAGATGGTGGCTGGCCTCCCTTTGACACCAGAATCGGTGATGTATATGCCGGCATCTTTGATGTAGAAGATATGGCAACGGGTTATGTACGATTTGCCAATGGAGCAACCCTGCTCCTTGAAGCTACCTGGGCAGGTAACTGTGAGCCCAGTTCATACATGCAGCTCTTTGGCACCAAGGCCGGTGCTCTAGAAGACTCCCGGGGTCTAAGATTCTTCGGTGAAGAAGCCGGCAGCCTTTTGGACATCGAGCCCCATGTAGATACCAAGATCAACATATACGAAGCGGAAATCGCTCACTTTGTCGACTGCATTAGGACTGGTAAGAAGCCGATAACCACCGCCCAGGAGATCATTAATGTCGCCAAGATGATTGAAGCTGTGTACAGATCTGCTGAGAAAAACGGCCAGCAGATCAAGATCTCAGAGCTATAAAGCCGCCTATTCCAAGGCTAACAACTGTAATTTGAGCTGCGCCAACCGCATCGGCAGAGACACAACACTCGCCCAACCAGAAATCAGGGGGCGAGTGTTTTTGTTCAGACTCAGAAGCTGCGAGAAGATGATCTTTCGCCGTTTGTCTAGATTGTCACACGTGGCAGACGGGCCCAAATGACACCTGTGGATTCTAACCGCTCTTCACGCCTGCTTCTGTGAGATCTTCCATACAGACAAGAAGAAAAATATCACCCCTACGCCAAGGAGGTACAAGGTACTCTCCAACGGAGTAATAATCCTGCCTCCCATCTCAAAGGCAACTCCCATAGCCAGGCGATAGCGCATTAATTCTGAGGACGGCGCTCCGGCAAAGGCCGCTATCTCTGCCGGTTCCATCATGATTCGGCGAAGCAGCATGGCGGCATGGGAAGGTGGGAATACCTTGATCACCGTTTGAATAGGCGCCGGCAGGGACCCTATCGGTATGTAAATACCGGTTAGAAATCCAATTAGCGTTCCAATCAGGGTACTGGCAGTGGAGTAGGCACTGGCGCTCTTGAAAAGTGAGACCACGAAAAACAGCATGAAGGTGGCTGAAAGGCAGTTCAAGAGCACTACAGCCAATACCTTCCCCAAAGCCCTCGTCGTCAGCAGGTTTCCTCCGTTAACCTTAATGTACACCTCTGCGAGAGCTATAGTAACTAAGGTCATGGCAACACCGATAATGAAACTACTCACGATATACCCAGCAGCCAGAGTACTTCTTCTAATGGGAGAGGACAGAAAATCTTTGCTAATCTTGTGCCGCTGATCATCGATCATGTTCCCCAGTGCACCCATAGCTGTGGTGATAGGGGTTACGGCGATGACCCCAGCCATGATCCAATTATCTACCAGAGGTCCAGCACCTTCGAATCTCCTAAAGTCGCTTTTCATCGCATCTCCCAAAAACAGAAGATACAAACCTATGATGACAAGTACGCCGAGTAGGGAAAAGAACACCGCAGCCCTATCCCGAAAAAACAGCAGCAAATTACGCTTCACAAAGGCCCTCATTCCCTCAACTCCCTGCCGGTAATCTTTATGAAGGCATCATCCATAGTACCCTGTATGACTTCAAATCCCCGAATTCTGTCTTTGCACTGCTCCAGTATAGGCAAGGCAGCTAAGGTGGTCTCCAGTTCGATGGTTAGAGTGTCAGCATATGCCTCATATGGATAGCCCATCTCTTTAACAATCTCTTCCAGCTCACTCCGATCCCATCCGTGAATGATTAGACAATCGGCGGTGTATTGTTCCTTTAAGTCGGACGGTGTGCCCTTGGCCGCTATCTTGCCGTGGTCAATTACCACTACATAGTCCGCCTTAGCCGCTTCCTCCATGTAATGTGTAGTAAGAAACACAGTCATCCCAGTATCCCCCTGGATTTGCCGGATAGTCTCCCAGACCCGCTGCCTTGTTTGAGGATCAAGTCCTGTAGTGGGCTCATCCAGGAACAAAATCTTAGGTGTGTTGAGCAGGGCCCTAGCGATATCTGCCCGCCTTCGTTGCCCCCCAGACAGCTTTCCATAGGGCTGGTCCAAAAAGTCAGCAACACCTGCACACTCGGCGGCATAAGTAATTTTGGCTTCAAGCTCTTTACCCTTGAGGCCGTAAAACCTTCCTCGCACCTCAAGGTTTTCTTTCACGGTAAGCAGCTTGTCCAAGAGACTATCTTGGAACACCAACCCGATCTCCGACCTAATCTTAGCATCATCCCGACCCAACAGATACCCGCCTACAGTCACCTTCCCGGCGTCTGGTTTCAGCAAAGTGCTTAGTATGTCAATGGTTGTAGATTTGCCGGCCCCATTTGGTCCCAAAAAAGCGAACAGAGTGCCTTCCTCGACGAAAAAGTCTATCCCTTTAACGGCCTCAATGGACCCATAAGACTTTTTCAGACCTTCTACTTCAATAATTCTCTTCATGTACCCGCCCCTCATCCCCTAATACGCTAAGTAAGATACCAACTCCATTTTTCACAAAAAGTCTATTCTAGAGCTAGTGAAGAATACCTTCCGCCCGGGACAACAGATGATGACATGCACTGTGACACCCCGGGCTCATACGATTCCTCATGTATCACCATAAACAACAAATCTTTTGTCTACGTAGGCATTCCATATAAAAGAATACTCTTATTCTCTTTTGAGACTCCTTTCACTAATTTCGTGTAGGATTGAGACAACTTGATAATCGGCATAAGGAGGTGAACGGGGACAAACCCTAGAGGAGAACTCCGTCCATGAAACTACAAAGATGAAAATGAGGTGAATAATATGAAAAGAATATTATGTTTTGCCCTTGTAGCAGTTTTTGTCTTGGCGTTTAGTATTGCAGCAGGCGCTGCATCCAAGACAAGCGAGACAATCGAAGCTAGACTCAATATCTTACCCTACGCCGATATCGTCGTAGGCAGCACGGAGTTGGATATCGGAGATATCTCGGTTGTAGGTGCAAAATACCAGGACGAGACAACCCTTACCGTCAGGACTAATACGAATGCAACACTTACCTTCCATTCGAGAGGTTGGAGTGGCGAATTGTCGCCGCTAAACACTGGTCTTGGATGGGATCTATACTTGGATGGCGCCAATAGACTAAGTGTCAAGGGGACTCAGACTCGTTCGACCACTTTTTCAAGAGGAGCTCATGAGGGCTCTCTGATCGTGCATTTCCACAGCCACTCCGGCGAGAACTGGAATTGGTGGCAGGTGGAGCAAGGCTCATATACCGACGTGCTTACCATCACAGTCTCCGCTGCCAGCTAAGACGATGGACTCAACCCAACCCTTACCCATCTAGGTAAGGGTTGGGGTTTTCATCCTCATCCGAAGAAGCCCACCATCAACGGAATCGTCACGATGCTGAGCAGCGTAGTCACAAAGACCCCTGCAACGGCGAATTCGCTGTCTCCCCCGTATTTTTCAACCAAGACAGGAGTGCTAGCCATGCTGGGCATTGATGCAACCATGATGCTTATGGTCTTAACCAAGGGGTCCAGATTTAACGGCAGCATCAGAAGATAAGCCAGGAAGGGATAGACCAGAAGCTTACAGACTACCACAACGCCCAGCTCTAGGCTGACGGCATTGGAACCCACAGTCAGACCTGACAATAAATACCCCATCATCAGCATTGCTAGGGGTGTTGTGGCATTGCCCATGATCCTCAGGGGTTCTAGGATAAGCTGAGGCACCCTCACACCAGCCATATTGAGTACTAGAGCCGAAAAGGTAGCCATCAAACAGGGATTAATCAGTGCTTTCCAGCTGCCCTGTTCCCCTCTCCCCTCCCTAAGGGCAAGAATCGCCACCGTGCATAGGGCGGTTGTTACTCCCACATCATACAATACGGCATATGCCAAGCCCTCTTGGCCAAATACAGAAAGTGCCACCGGGAAGGCGATAAAACCAGAGTTGGGCATGGAACAAAGCACAATAAAGGTCCCTCGGCGCCAATCCGCCAGCGCCATGAGCCTGGAAAGCCCGATTGCAAGTCCCATCATCAGGAGGATGAGTACCAGACTGAGAATGGGGGCCACAGCTCCTAGGGCCAGCCTTTCCCAGGTTACATCGCTGGTCATGGAAGCGAATATAAGGGAAGGCAGACTTATATTCAATATGAGATTGGCGATTGTCGCCCTCGCTTCTTCCCTAAACCACCCAGCCCTTCTTGCCAATGCGCCAAAGATGCTCAAAGAGAAGATAATCAAAACCCGCCAAAAAATGCTCACAGTTGAAATAGAACTAGCCATATCCTGCTCCTAATACCTGTATTTTGCGTTTTCCCGATTGCTGCCTCGGTACTTAATGCCAGTGAAACCTATTCTGCATCTAACTGCCTAGTCCTGTCTTCAACCTACTATCGTGGGAAGATATTATGCTCAGCCTTTGCGCTGTTGCGAAGTTCTGATCGCTTTCACCCCAATTATCTGTCTTTGTATATGCTTGATGGCTCTTTGGCTCAACTGTCACATAGTTTGATCTGTTCTCTCGCAATAGTGCTTTTTTATACATTCCTGTATGTTACAGAAGGAGATTGCGATCATTTTGACGAATATACTAGTGGCAATTGTATAGAAAGGGCTGCGGAGGTGATTATGGGTAGTAGTGGTTTGTTTGATGACAAAGCTGGGAAACGGTGACGCTTTTGGTCTGAAAGGGAATACATGAAGGAGGTATCAGTATGAGGAGACTGCCCTGGTTTCTCACTGTATCGCTCCTTGTTGTCCTGCTGCTGGGAGGATCGGCATTCGCGTATAACGAGGCTCCAATGCTGGCTGAAAAAGTGAAGGCCGGTCTGCTACCACCCGTGGAAGAGCGTCTGCCCGAGAACCCGCTAGTAATCGAACCTCTAGAAGCAATCGGAAAATACGGTGGCACTTGGGTCCGGTGGAGCACACACCGCGAATGGGCATACACTCAGATGATGATGTATGGGGGATCTCCCATCCGGTGGGCTGATGATGGCCTTCGCATTGAACCAAACTGGGTTGAAAGATGGGAGTCCAATGAAGATGCCACTGTTTGGACCTTCTATCTCCGCAAAGGAGTTAAGTGGTCTGATGGGCATCCTTTGACAACCGAGGACATCATGTTCTGGTGGGAGGACATGTGCAATAACCCAGAGATGTCTGACCCCATACCGGATCTGTTCATTTCCGGTGGCCAGGTGGCCGTTTTCGAAGCCCTGGATGATTACACGCTGCGGATCACTTATGCTGCACCTGCTCCGCTGCTACCAGAGCGACTCTGCATGTGGCCCGGTGGCTGTGGTCAAGGTGAACGCTTGATTGTCCCCGCGCATTATCTAAAACAATTCCACCCCGACTACTCTGACTATGAGGACTTTGAAGTTTTCGAAGAAAAAATGGAATGGTGGTTCAATCCCGAGTGTCCAGTGCTGACCGAGTGGATGCCGGTTGAACATGAACCAGCCCGACGGTTAGTCCTAGAGCGCAACCCCTACTACTACGCAGTAGATACTGCAGGCAATCAGCTACCCTACATTGACCGTGTCGAGATCAACTATGTCGAGGACCTTGAAGTAGTCAAGCTTAAGCTCCTCAACGGCGAAGCAGATATGCAGGTTCGTCCCTATGTCGCCCTTTCCGACTTAGCCATGCTCAAACGAAATGAAGCCAATGGAGGCTACAAAGTATATCTTTGGGATTCGGGTTCCGGAACTGGTCCCATCTACTATTGGAACTGGAACCATCCCGAGCCTAAGAAGCAGGAGCTCTACCGCAAACCGGAATTCCGGCGGGCCTTGTCCCATGCCATCAACCGAGAGCGGATTCAGAGGATGCTGTTCTTTAACCTGGGTGAGATAACCACTGGTACCTTCAGTCCCAAGGCCATTGAGTTCCACCGCACTGAGGAAGGGCGCGAGCTCTACAAGCGGTGGCGGGACGCATATCTTGAGTACAATCCTGAAAAAGCCAAAGAGCTGCTGGATTCCATCGGCGTGAAGGACTACGACGGCGACGGCTGGCGTGACTTCCCCGACGGATCATCACTGTTTGTCCGGATTGACCATGATGCCCTCATAAACAAGACCGACCAGCAGACCAACGAGATGGTCAAGGCTGACTGGGAGGCCATCGGTATCCGGACCATATTGAACCCCGTAGACAGCTCGGCTCTGCAGATGATGGACCAGACTGCCACCTTCGATATTCGAGACAGCTGGGAGCTTGGTGACGGTCCCAACTTCCTGGTCTTCCCGCAGTGGATAGTGCCCATCGATCTGAGCCGCTGGGCACCGCTGTATGGTTCCTGGTACTCTGTCCAGGGTACTCCCGAGGCCGAGCTCGAGCTAGACCTAGCTCCTCGTGACAGGACTCCACCTCGTGAGGAACCCGTGCCGGGAGGTCCAGTGGATCGGCTCCACAAGCTGTACGACCAAGCTAAGGTGGAACCCGACCTTGAGAAGCGGGAGCAGTTGGTCTTTGAAATGATCAAGATCCACATCGAAGAAGGTCCATTCTTCATCGGTACCGTTGCCGACTATCCGCGGGTTGTCATCGTCAACGAGAAGATGAGGAATGTCCCGGATCACGATGACCTAGCCCTCGGCGGCTTCGTGAATCCGTGGATCATGGTCTATCCGGCCATTACCCACCCAGCCACCTACTTCTTCGATAACTAACAGGCGAAATATGGGAGAGCACTAAGCGAGGGGGAGTGGTCATCCCCCTCGCTCACCCATTTCTTCAACCCGCCTCAAGGTACGATAAAGCACGCTGGGAAAGAATTCAGTTGCTTCAAACTGATGATGCAGTAAACCATCATCCGCTGTAAGGAAGTGATCATCCATGGCAGCCTTTATCGGTCGCAGACTTATTTCCATGCTGATAACCTTAGCACTGGTAGCCGTAGTGGGATTTATTGTGATCAATCTGCCCCCCGGCTCTTACCTGGATGTCTACAGAGCTCAATTAATGGTGCTGGGAACCAGCACCGCGGAACAGCAGATCAAAGCACTGGAGCAGCGATACGGTCTAGATAAACCCCTGCACTACCAGTTTTACAAGTGGATTACAGGTTTTGTCCGAGGGGACTTCGGACGCTCTTTTCAGTATAACCGAGAAGTCTCCGAGCTGGTTTGGAGCCGTATAGGCTTCACGGTGGTGGTTTCAGTCTGCAGCTTGATTTTCAGCTGGATGGTAGCCATACCCATCGGCATCTATTCAGCTACCCATAAATATTCGCTAGCTGACAATATCTTCACGTTCCTATCCTTTATCGGGCTCAGCATCCCGAGTTTTCTAATCGCCCTCGTCCTGATGGTTGTTTCTTCCCGCTATTTTGGCATGTCTGTAGGCGGCCTATTCTCCCGGGCATATGAGAATGCCCCCTGGAGCTGGGCCAAATTCGTCGATTTTCTCCAACACCTTTGGTTGCCAGTGGTGGTTGTGGGTCTGGCAGACACTGCTGGCTTGATGAGGGTAATGCGTGGTAACCTTTCGGATATTCTCAGCATGCAGTACGTGCAGACCGCCCGGGCCAAAGGTCTTTCGGAGCGGGTAGTTATTTATAAGCATGCGGTTCGCAATGCCCTCCATCCTCTGATCATGAACCTGGGGATGAGCTTACCCGGCATTATTTCTGGGTCCACTGTGGTATCCATCGTCTTGAGCTTACCTACCTGCGGCCCGCTGTATTTCAACGCACTGAGGTCTCAGGATATGTTTCTGGCCGGTACATTCCTAGTGTTCATGGCCATTATGCTGGTGATCGGAAACTTCTTGGCCGACATCGCCCTAGCTATAGTCGACCCAAGAATCCGGTATGAGTAAGGAGGTTTACATCATGGCAGATACAGCGGTTAACCTCGAAGCTTCTCCGGCAATCCCCATCGATCAGGCCCGCAGCTCCCTTACCCAAAGACAGTTAATATGGCGCCGCTTCCTCCGCAATCGCTTAGCGGTAATCGGCGGAATCATCCTTATCATTTTCTACGTGGTCATGGTGCTGTTCCCTGGGTTTTTCAGCCCATACAACCACCTTGTCCAGCGGGAAGATTACCTGAGTGCTCCTCCTCAACTACCCCGCTGGTTCGATGAAAACGGCAAATTCCACTGGCGTCCCTTCGTCTACGGATTCACCACTGAACTAGACATGGAAAGGTTTGAATGGGTGCATACCATAGACACATCGCAGAAATACCCCATCTACTTTATCACCCGTGGCGAGCAGTACAAGTTATTTGGCTTTATCCCCTGCAATGTGCACCTTTTTGGCGTGGAACCGCCGGGGACAGTCTTCCTCTTCGGCACCGATGAACTGGGCCGGTGTCTATTAAGCCGCATACTCCACGGCGGCCAAGTCTCATTGACAGTCGGCCTGGTCGGTGTCATTTTAACCATCATTCTTGGCTCGGTCATGGGCACCATTTCTGGTTATTATGGTGGAGTGATAGATAACCTCATTCAACGCCTCGTTGAGCTCTTGATGTCCTTCCCAGATATCCCCATGTGGGCGGCTTTATCTGCAGCTCTGCCGCCAGAATGGTCTCCGGCGAAGCGATTCTTTGCCATATCTGCCATTCTCTCCCTGCGCAATTGGACCGGGCTAGCCCGCCAGGTGAGGGCTAAAATTCTCGCTTTCCGGGAAGAGGATTATACCTTGGCTGCTCAGGCCATGGGCGCCTCCGACCGCCGAATCATCCTGGTGCATTTGCTGCCCAACGCTGCCAGCCATATCATCGTGGTCGCGACCTTGTCTATACCAGGCATGATCTTGGCAGAGACAGCCTTGAGCTTCCTCGGCCTAGGTATCCAGCCTCCGGTTGTCAGCTGGGGAGTACTTTTGCAGCAGGCTCAAGAGGTGGCAGTAGTCCTGGACCGCCCCTGGCTGCTTCTGCCGGGCCTGTTTGTAGTGCTGGCGGTGCTGTCATTCAACTTCTTAGGTGACGGAATCCGCGACGCCGTAGACCCGTATTCCAATTAAGCGAGGCAGCAAGACGAAGGAGGGATAGCAATGGCAGTTGAGCAAAGGGAGTTGGCAGTGAGCGAGGTTCTGCTTGAGGTTAAGGATCTGCGAACCCAGTTCTTTACAGAACAAGGCGTAGTCAAAGCAGTGGACGGCCTAAGCTTCACCATCGAAAAGGGGAAGGTCATCGGCATCGTAGGAGAAAGCGGCTGCGGCAAGAGCATCACTGCTTTGTCCATTCTGCGGCTTCTGCCGGAACCAAGGGGAAAAATCGTCTCAGGCACCATCACTTTCTACCCGCCGGACGGTGGGATTGTTGACATAACTAAACTGGACCGCCATAGTCCGGAGATGAGGCGCATTCGGGGGCGGCATATCGCCATGATCTTTCAAGAACCAATGACCTCTCTGAATCCGGTTTATACTGTAGGTGACCAGATTATCGAAGCCATTCAGCTTCACCAAAACGTTGACAAAGATACTGCCAAGAAACGGGCCATCGAAGTACTCAATCAAGTGGACATTCCTGATCCCGAACGACGCATTAACGAATACCCTCACCAGATGAGCGGCGGCCAGCGGCAAAGGGCTATGATCGCCATGGCGCTTTCATGCTACCCCAGTATCTTGATTGCCGATGAGCCCACCACTGCCCTCGATGTGACCATCCAAGCCAAGATCCTGCGGAACATGCGAAAGCTGCAGCGGGAGTACGGAATGGCCATCATGTTGATTACCCATGACCTCGGGGTCATAGGCCAGATGGCCGATGAAGTGCTGGTGATGTATGTCGGCAGAAAAGTGGAGCAGGCGGGTGTCCGAGAGCTGTTCTTGAACCCGCTGCACCCTTATACCCAAGTGCTTTTGAAATCCATTCCCCTCATCGGCCTGAGGGGTAAGAAGCTGGTGCCTATTGCCGGCTCAGTTCCCAGCCCATATAATCTCCCTCCTGGCTGCTATTTTGCCCCCCGCTGTCCCCAGGCAATGGACATCTGCAGTCGGGAAGCGCCACCAGAATATGAAGCTGAACCTGGACACTTTGTCAGCTGCTGGCTGTATAAGTGAGGTGTTTGCCGTGACGCAGCCAAAACAAGCTGTTGAAAACAAGAAAAATATTCTTCTGGACGTTAAGGGGTTGAAGAAATACTTTCCGATCCGACAAGGCTTTCTCCGGAAAGTCGTTGGCTATACAAAAGCAGTGGATGGCGTCGATTTATACATCAGAGAAGGAGAGACCCTCGGCCTTGTAGGAGAAAGCGGCTGCGGCAAAACTACCACTGGCCGGGCCATCCTGCGGCTGTACGAGCCAATAGCTGGAAGTGTTAAATTCCGCAGACAAACTGGTGAAATGGTGGAGATTACGGAGGTTAGTAGGCTTGAGCTCAAAGAGCTCCGCCGGGAGATGCAGATCATCTTCCAGGACCCCTTCTCCTCCCTGAATCCCCGCATGTCCATCGGCCGGTTGATTGCCGAACCACTGGTCATTCACAACATCGGCGATCAAGAATACAGAAGGGAGCGGGTTAAGGAGCTCTTGGAGGCAGTAGGTATGTCGGGCCAGATCGCCTCCCGCTACCCCCACGAGTTCAGCGGCGGACAGAGGCAGCGAATCGGCATCGCCCGGGCTTTGGCATTGAATCCCAGGCTGATCATATGTGACGAACCGGTTTCTGCCCTAGACGTTTCCGTCCAAGCACAGGTACTCAACCTGATGGAGGAACTCCAAGAGAAGCTGGGGCTGACGTACCTGTTCATTTCCCACGACCTCAGCGTGGTGGAGCACATCAGCGACCGGATCGGCGTGATGTATCTTGGCAGGATAGTGGAAATGACCCGTTCTGAGGATCTATATGCTAATCCCCGCCACCCATATACAGAAGCTCTGCTTTCGGCTATTCCATATGCGGATCCCGAAGTGGAAACTGAAGAAATCCTCCTAGAAGGCAACGTACCGGATCCAGCCAACGCACCGCCGGGGTGTCATTTCCACCCCCGCTGTCGGTATGCTGTAGCAAAGTGCAGCAAGGAGATTCCGCCCCTAGTTCCTACCCGGGACAATCCTGAACATTTTGTGGCCTGCCACCGCCACGAAGAGCTCAGCCTCACTCCCGTTAAGATACCGGAGCGGCTTCTGCGGCAGGCTACCAATTGATTGTAGGCTTAGTATGACCAGAATGCCTCAAAAAAGGGTGCTGGTGAAAGCACCCTTCCCTATTTCTCACCTATTGCTGTTGACTGCTGGGTCATACTACTGTTCACTGCCCGGTTGGCCGCAAAAGCCGGGCAGCAAGTCTTTCTAGAGACTTCTCTCAATGGGGTAATCTGACCAGCAATCTGGGTTTTCTAAACCCAGCCTCTAGCTTTCATGGCAGCTGCCAGACGCTCAAGGGCAACTACATAGGCGGCAACTCTTAGGTCGACCTCTTCCCGCTCGGCGTAGGCCTTATAGACCGCCTGGAAAGCATCCACCATGATCCTTTCCAACCGCTGATCCACTTCCTCCGCAGACCAGTAGTAATTGTAGTTGTTCTGGACCCATTCAAAATACGATACAGTAACGCCGCCGGCATTGGCTAGAATGTCTGGAATCACCAAAACGCCCTTTTCTTTGAGGATCTCATCAGCTTCAGGTGTCGTGGGCCCATTGGCAGCTTCTACAACCCACTTGGCCTTTACGCTGCCGGCGTTCTTACCCGTCAGCTGGTTGCCCAAGGCAGCAGGAATGAGAATATCGCACTCCAAGGCCAACAGTTCCTCATTGGAAACTGGAGTTGTACCTGGGAAGTCCTTAACTGAACCAGTTCGCATCTCATGTTCCTTGAGAGAATAGGGATCAATGCCGTCTTTACAATAAACACCACCGAAGATATCGGTAACAGCGATAATCTTGCAGCCTAGGTCATGCAAGAACTTGGCGGCATAGCTGCCGACGTTACCAAATCCCTGGACGGCTATTGTCGCTCCCCTTAACTCCAAGCCAAAGGCAGCTGCTGCCTCCCGGATCACATACATTACTCCCCGGCCGGTCGCTCCGTCTCGTCCCTCGGAGCCGCCGAGACCAATGGGTTTGCCTGTCACTACTCCCCGTTGGTAGCTTCCTCTAAGAACAGAATACTCATCGACGAACCAGCCCATGATCTTGGCATTGGTATTCACGTCGGGAGCGGGGATATCTTGCTCCGGTCCGATAATGGGGGCTATTGCTCGGATGAAGCCCCGGCTCAGCCGCTCAAGCTCACCCTCGGACAGCTCCCGGGGGTCGCACAAAACCCCGCCCTTGGCTCCACCGTAGGGAAGGCCCACCACGGCGCATTTATATGTCATCAGGGCGGCCAAGGCCTTCACTTCATCCTCATCGGCCTCTGGATGGAAGCGAATTCCGCCTTTGAAGGGTCCCAGCACGTTGTTGTGCTGGCAGCGGAAACCTTGAAATACCCGGATGCTGCCGTCATCCATCTTCACCGGGATAGACACCTTCAAAGTGCGCATGGGCTCCCGGAGAAGCTCCTTCACCCTGGGATCTAGCTTCATGGCGGCAGCCGCCTTTTGCACCAACTGAGAAACAACTTCATAATGGCGATAAGGCTGAGACATAGGAACCTCTCTCCCTGCAAATTGACTAAAACACCTTAGTCCTTCGCTTTAAGGTTTAGCACTTTATGCAATTATTGCACCCCCGGTGAAGGTTTGTCAACAAAGCAAAGGCCTGGAGCGAGCTATAATGCAGTATACTTTATCAGCAGGGACTTTTTATACATTGGTATATGTAGCCTTTCTGGGTCGGAGAATACTGGGGCGCCGATCACTACAACAAGGAAATCATCGTCCACAGTCTCAAAGGGGGGGCAGCCTGCGGGCCATACAACCTATAGAATGTCGGAGAAGCCCGTGCAGCAGGTGTCTCTGGGTGTATAGATCTGGAGTAGGGATCGCAATGAATTCGCGTCTACCCGGATCTTGAACATCAAGTCGAGAACGGGATGCCTTGTTCCCCGCGGCACTTTTTGTTGGCAGGATTTGTCTAGCTTTCTGGTGAATTACCGCTGTATTACCTTGGAGGGGGATGTGCTGTGGGTCTCGGAGCCATATTAGTCAGTTCTTTTCTGGTAGGCCTTTCTGGGGCCATGATGCCCGGCGGACTTCTAATTGTGAATATCAATGAAACCATCAAGCGGGGTCTTTTAGGGGGATTGCTGGCCATTACCGGCCATGCCTTGACAGAACTGCTGGTGGTCGGGGGGCTCGCTTTGGGGTTGGGAAGCATCCTGGGCCGTCCTGCAATAGTCGGCACCATAGCCATTGTAGGCGGGGCTTTGCTAGCCTGGATGGCGGTCGGTACCGCCAAGACCAGTCGAGTGGCGGAACTTGCCATCACAGACAAGTCAGATGTTTCCACCAGTGACTCATCCTCCGGCGGCCGGTTGAGTTCATTAACCGCAGGGATCCTTGCCACCATCTCCAATCCCTATTGGATCCTATGGTGGACCAGTGTGGGCGCAACTTATGTTGCCATGTCCATGGAACAAGGAAGCGCCGCATTGGGCGCTTTCTATATCGGACATATTGCCTCTGATTACGGCTGGTATTTCCTCATCTCCCTTGCCCTAGTAACCGGCAAGCGGCTGATCAGCCAGCGGGTGTACAGAGGCCTGCTGCTGGTGGGCAGCATCTTCCTAGGTATCCTGGCTGTGTATTTCATCTGGTCAGGGGCAAGCCTGCTGATTAACCTCCAGCTGTAGACTTATTCTTTCTCATAGCAGGCGACGATCTCACCCACGTAGAAAGTGTGGTAATCCTTCTTTGGATACCACTCTTCACAGCTTTCGTGGAGGTTTTCAGGCTCTAGCCTCAATTTGGCCAGGATCCGGCATTCATAATACAGATCGCAGCCGCCAATAACCGGCACCTGCACGGCCTGGCCGTCGATGGCGGTCAGATTGAGGGCCTCAAACTTGTCCACATCTCTCCCGGATTTGGTGCCGCAAAACTCCATCGCTTCCTTCATGGCGTCACTGAGCGGAATGCTGACGGTGAATTCTTTAGCCCTTTCCATCAGCTGATAAGTATAGCGGGAGTTCCTCACCACCACCGTGAAGACCGGTTTGCCCCAGCAATAGCCAATGCTCCCCCAGCCGATAGCCATCGTATTCTTATCATCCCCTACCTTGGTGGTGAGAAAAGCCCCGTGTTTAGTCAAACCCGCAACAGCTTCTTTCATCTTCGCATCCCAAGCAAGTTGTTTCATACCTGGAGCCTCCTTTCACTAAGCTTCATCGGTCTCTAGTTTCAGTCTGCGCCTTCCGATTCCTCTTTCGCTTGTCTGTTCTTTTTCCCTTTAGCGGGAATTTTCTCTGTTCGTTCGAATTGTTTATTTATGTCAGTAATTACGCACCTCTCAATCCTTAACCCAATCGTAGGGTTTGAAGCCATTGATTCCGCCAAAGCTAGGAGGAATCCTGATGGGCGGCATACTAGTCTCCATGGAAGGAATCGAAAAAACCTTCCCCGGCGTCCACGCGTTAAAGAACTGCCGCTTTGAACTTAGGGCCGGTGAAGTACACGCCCTGGTGGGCGAAAATGGTGCCGGTAAGTCCACTTTGATGAAGATCCTCACCGGTGTCTACCACAAAGACGCAGGCCGCATCCTCTATAAAGGGCAGGAGGTGGAAATCCCCAATCCGAGAGCAGCTCAAGATCTGGGGATTGCCATCATCCATCAGGAGCTCAACCTGATGCCCCACCTGACAGTTGCCCAAAACATATTTATCGGCCGTGAACCCCGCAAAGCAGGTTTTATCCTCAATGACAAGCAGCTCAACCAACAAGCCCAAGAACTGCTGGACAAGATGAATCTGGATTTGGACCCAAGGGCCCGGGTCGGTGATCTTACCGTTGCCAAGCAGCAAATGGTAGAGATTGTCCGGGCACTGTCCTTCAAGTCGGAAGTACTGATCATGGATGAACCTACATCAATGCTCACAGAAACGGAAATCCAAGAGCTCTTCCGGATTATCCGGGAGCTGCGCAAACAAGGGGTCGGGATCGTCCACATTTCTCACCGCATGGAGGAGCTAAAACAGATCTCGGACCGGGTGACAGTCCTCCGGGACGGTCAGTACATTGCCACGGTAAACACTGGGGATGTGACCATTGACGAAATCATCAGCATGATGGTTGGCAAGGAAATCTACGAAACAGCCCGCTCTTCACAGGTAGACCTAGATAGTGAAATCATCCTGGAAGTCAGAAACCTGAACAGGGGTCGGGAAATAATCGACGTCAACTTTGAGCTTCGCAGAGGAGAGATCTTGGGTTTTGCCGGCCTCGTAGGAGCCGGACGTACCGAGGTTGCCCGGGCAATCTTCGGAGCCGATCCCGTGGATTCAGGTGAAATCTACGTCCACGGCCAGAAAGTGCAGATTAGAAGTCCCCATGATGCGGTCCGACACGGAATCGGGTATCTTTCCGAGGACCGCCGGCGGTACGGTTTGCTCCCCACGTTAGATGTCAGTGTAAATATTACTGCTGCTGCCTTAGACAGCTTTACAGGCATCATGGGATGGCTGCAAAGAGCCCAAATCCAGAAAGTAGCCCAAGCCCAGGTAGATGACTTGAGTATTAGAACTCCCTCCCTAGAACAAAGGGTAAGGTATCTATCTGGTGGCAATCAGCAGAAAGTAGTCATGGCCAAGTGGTTAGTGCGGAACTGCGACATCTTAATCTTCGATGAACCAACTCGGGGAATTGATGTCGGTGCTAAGAGCGAGATCTACAGACTCCTCAATGACCTGGCAGAGAGCGGTAAAGGAATTATCATGATCTCGTCTGAGATGCCGGAGATCCTCAGGATGAGCCACCGCATCATTGTCATGTGCGAGGGCCAGATAACAGGGGAGCTCGCCGCGGCTGAAGCCACCCAAGAGCGGATTTTGCAGTATGCCACCAAACGAAAGAGCATTGCTCGCCAGTAAGATGGAATGGAGGTATTACCATGCAGCCTAAGCCGGCAGCTGCCGATGTAGAATTGGTACAGAGACCTTCCATTTTTCGGTCTGATACCACCCAGAAACTGCTGGCCTTTGCCAGTTTGATTGTACTTTTTGTAGGTTTTTCTTTGGCGTCACCCAATTTCGCCCGCTTCAACAACATTGTGGGGATCTTGCTTTCCACCGCGGTCAACGGTATCCTTGCCGTCGGCGTGTCCTTTGTAATAGTCACCGGCGGAATTGATCTCTCCGTTGGGACTGTGATGACCCTCTGCTCAGTCATGACCGGGGTGGTAATAAGTTTCTGGGGGCTCCCGATACCTCTAGGCATCTTGGCGGGTCTTGCCACCGGCGCCCTCTGCGGCTGCATCAACGGCACCTGTGTGGCTAAACTGAGACTTCCGCCTTTCATCGCCACCCTGGGTATGATGATGGTGAGCAAGGGCCTTTCTTTGGTAATATCCGGCACTAAACCCATCTATTTTTTAGCAACGCCCACTTTCCGTCAGATTGCCATGGGAACGTTCTTCGGCATTCCCTATGCAGTATTCATTTTCTTCGGTGCAGCGATAGTCGCCAGCTTAATCCTAACCAGGACTATTCTAGGTAGATACGCTTTTGCTCTAGGCAGCAATGAAGAGGCGGCTAGGCTTTCAGGAATTAATGTGGATCGTTGGAAAATTGGAATCTATACCCTGGAGGGGTTGTTTGTCGGACTTGCTGGTATTGTAATGGCGTCACGTTTGAACTCAGCGCAGCCGGCGCTGGGCCAAGGGTATGAGCTGGAAGCCATCGCCGCAGTGGTGATTGGAGGCACATCCCTAAGCGGCGGCGAGGGTTCCATCTTAGGTACCATTATCGGTGCCTTCATCATGAGTGTACTGACCAATGGACTCAGGATTCTATCTATCCCTCAGGAATGGCAGACCGTGGTCATCGGGGTCATCGTCATCCTGGCGGTATATACAGATATTCTCAGAAGGCAGGGGCGTTAGGAGATAGCGATGGTATTTCGTCCCCAACGGGACTGGAATACAGACCAATAGTGAAGGAGGAATGTCCAAGAATGAGTCGCAGGTTCCTAGTAATGGTGCTGAGTGTGGTGATGCTTACAGCCCTCCTTAGCTGCTGGGCCTATGCTCAGGAGAAGCCCTACATCGCCATGATCTCCAAGGGCTTCCAGCATCAGTTCTGGCAGGCAGTGAAACTGGGGGCGGAGCGGGCAGCAGAGGAGTTGGTGTTGAGATTACCTTTGAGGGACCGGAAAGCGAATCTCAAGTTGACAAGCAGATTGATATGCTCACAGCTGCTCTGGCCAAAAATCCCGACGCCATTTGCATCGCAGCACTGGATAGCAAAGCAGTCATTCCCCTTCTGGAACAGGCCGATGCTGCCGGCATTCCCATCGTAGGATTTGACTCCGGAGTCGACAGCGACATTCCCATTGCCACAGCGGCTACCGACAACTACGCCGCTGGTGCGCTGGCTGCTGACAATTTGGCAGAGCTCATCGGTTATGAAGGAGAAGTCGCTGTCATCGTCCACGACCAGACCAGCCACACAGGTATCATGCGCCGAGACGGGTTCGTCGACCGGATCAAGGAAGCCTATCCCAACATCACTATCGTAGATATCCAATACGGCGGCGGTGACCACCTCCGCTCCACCGACCTAGCCAAGGCTATCATCCAAGCCCATCCCAATCTAAAGGGATTCTTCGGCGGTAATGAAGGCTCTGCCATCGGGATCATCAACGCGGTAATCGAGACGAACATGCAGGGTAAGATCGTGATTGCCGGCTTTGACTCCGGTAGGCTCCAGTTGGATGCCATCCGGTCCGGGGTTATGGCCGGAGCTGTAACCCAGAACCCCGTAGGCATCGGCTATGAAGCTGTAAAGGCAGCCTACATGGCTATCAAGGGTGAACTTGTTGAGAAAGTCATTGATACCGGCTGCTACTGGTACACCAAAGACAACATGGATGCTGACCATATTAAGCCGCTGCTTTACGACTAGACTCTAGTAACCAAGACGGACTGCAGCTGCCAGGCTAGCATCTAGAAGGTGCTAGCCTGATTCTGTTGCAGCCCGCAGTAAACATCAGTACTTCCCAGCAGACGTTTTTGAGGACGCCCTTGTTGACATGGGCTCAGTAGGCATGTGTCCCCATATACATTTAGAAGGGAATGGTTTATCATGGGAATGATAGTATCGTATGGCAGTGACCGCGTCTGGCAGGCTGACGGCATCGGTGGAGGGATCAAATTGTTCGGCGGTTTGGTTGTCGGCTTATTGTTCGCCTGGATTGGCTCATGGTTTGGTCTTGACCGCCTAATTATCCAAGGCATAATGGAGTTTACCGCATTGAATATCACCAGTGCGGGGTACTATACATTATTTGCTTTCCTTGGCCTCATCGGCGGCCTTTTGGGAAAGCATTAGGGGCAGGTTTTGCGGGCTTGCTGTCGCCGGGTAGCTTCCGTTAGTGTAAAGTTATTGTAGGTCATCCAGATAGGAAAATACTGGTGGGGAATAGAAAAGAGATCTCACTGCCATTGCAGGTGGCAGAGCACAAGGCTCTAAGGAGTGAGATCTCTTATGAACATAG
>JAAZHE010000223.1 GCA_012510855.1 Bacillota bacterium
CCTGCGGATTGATACCGGTTCGCCGCAAAAGCTCCATAATCCCCGCCGGGGTACACGGCACAAAACCCTGATGGGAAAGTCCTGTCCAAAGGCAGCCTACATTGATCGGATGGAATCCATCAACATCTTTGGCCGGATCAATCTGCCTCAATACAGCGTCTGTATCGAGATGCTCTGGTAGAGGAAGCTGAACTAGAATCCCGTGTACCGTTGGGTCTTGATTTAATTCCTGGATCAGCTCTATCAGTTGGGTTTGGGATGTATCGGCAGGGAGCTTCCTGACATCCGATCGGATCCCTACTTCTTCACACGCCCTTTGCTTAGATCGCACATATGTCTGGGATGCCGGATCATCTCCCACCAGCACCACCGTCAGCCCTGGAACTATGTTCTGTTCCCGCAGTTTGGCCACTTCCTCTTTGACTTCCTGCCGGATTTGGGCCGCTATCCCTTTACCATCGATGAGCTGAGCCCCCACCATCAATCCCTCCTCAAGGTTAACTAGACTTGTCCTTCCCTTGCCGATTAGTCACTAACCCTACTGTTCTTAAGTCTTAGATAGCGATCAATGGCTTGGGCAGCCTTTTTCCCGCCTCCCATAGCTTTGATCACGGTAGCACCACCGGTGATTATATCTCCGGCGGCAAAAACACCTTCCCTACTAGTCATGAAGGTCTCGGGGGCCACCTTGAGCACTCCGTGCAAGCCGGTTTCCAAACCCGGAGTGGTCCGGGCGATAATGGGATTAGGACCTTGACCAATAGCCACGATAACCGAGTCGGCAGGCAGCCAATGCTCAGAGCCAGCTATCGGCCGGACATTGGGACGTCCGTTTTCGGTAGGCTCACCGAGCTCCATGTTGACACACTGTATTGCTTCTACCCAGCCCTCTTCATCCCCTCTAATAGCTATGGGACTGGTAAGAAACCGAAACTCAACTCCTTCCTCCTCCGCATGGATGACTTCCTCCTGTCTTGCCAGCAGGCCCTCCCTGGACCGACGGTCGACTACCATCACCTCAATACCCAAGCGAACAGCGGTACGGGCAGCATCCATAGCGGTATTGCCGCTTCCGATCACCACTACCCGCCGACCCAAGTAGAGGGGTGTATCTACCTCGGGATACAAGTAAGCTTTCATCAAGTTAACCCGGGTCAGGAACTCATTGGCGGTGTAGACGCCGTTTAAATCCTCGCCCGGTATACCCAATAGATTCGGCAGACCTGCACCTGTCCCCAAAAATACCGCCTGGAACCCTTCAGCAAAGAGATCATCAACGGTCAGGGTGCTCCCAATCAAGACATTGGTTTTGAGCTCCACTCCCAGCCGCTCAAGCTGCCTGAACTCGTGGGCGAGAATGGCCTTGGGCAGCCTAAACTCTGGGATTCCGTACGCCAGTACCCCTCCCGGTGTATGGAGTGCCTCAAAGATGGTCACCGCATAGCCGAGGCGGCTTAGTTCGGCAGCAGCCGTCAAACCCGCGGGCCCTGAGCCTACGACAGCAACTCTCCCCTTTGTCTTGCCATTAACCCTATTGGGTCCGGCAGCAGCATCGCCCCGAGTTTCTCTTTCCCAATCGGCGGCAAAACGCTCGAGATTGCCTATGGCTA
>JAAZHE010000224.1 GCA_012510855.1 Bacillota bacterium
CTATTCGCTCTTAACGAGACGTACTTCATGAGCGATAAGGGTGCCCTTGAGATCGTGGACCGATTTGACCTCAGGCCGCCGGAGTACCGGGAGAGAGTATCCCGCTTATTGGCGGCGCCGGGTGGTGAGCCGAGTAAGCTGATGGAAACGGTGGCCTCCGCCCGAGAAATCTGGTCTGAGATCGTCAGTCTTGCTGGTGACCTCTACCAGTCCAAATACTCCATAAACCAAACCCTCTAGGGCCTGGGAAGGGGACAGGCCCTTGTGGAAACCGCAAGTTTCAGCGCTTCCAAAGGGCCCGCTAGCCCCGAAAAGACGCTTCCTATTGTCCCTTCCAGTCATTTTGGCACAGCCGGCTCCATGGACCAGCGACAGCTAACCGCGGCCTTTTTACTGGACCCGGCTTCATTGTCGGTAGACTTACAAAGAGATCTGAGCAAGGCGATTACCGGATTACCGGTAAGAATCCTTAAGGATCTGGACGATGTCGGCATGGGTGATCCTGCAGGGATCAACTGCAAATAGTCCTCCCATTGTCTCAAGGGCATTGGTTGCAAGATCCTCAAACTCCCCGGGCGTAATCCCGTAATCCGACATCTTTAGATTATCTACCCCGCATTTTGCCTGCAGTTCCTCAAGGGCTTCTACGAAGTCCATGGGATCAGCTGCATCTTTTTTGCCTAAGGCTTGGGCCATTCCTATCATCCGGTCATTGCAGGTACCGGACTTGGCAATAAAGGTGTAGTAGGCTTTGCTGACCATGATGAGCCCTGCACCGTGGGGCAGCTCTGGATGGAAGGCGCTGAGGGCGTGCTCAATGGAATGCTCAGAGATGCAGCCGGAGGTGAACTCCACAATACCTGCAAAGGTATTGGCCAGGGCAACATCGGTCCGCGCCGCTTCATCACTACCGTCGGTCACCGCCACCGGCAGACTCTCACCCAGCAGGGATATGGCTTTTAGGGCAAAGAGGTCGCTGATCTCATTGGCGGTTATATTCAGATACCCCTCTGTGCTGTGGAACAGGGCATCAAACCCTTGATAAGCCGTTAAATGAGGGGGCACTGTTATCATCAGTTCCGGGTCCACAATGGACAGGGTGGGAAAGGTTTTCTCATACCCGAATCCGATCTTTTCCTTGCCGTTGGTGATGACTGTCCAGGGATCCGCCTCTGTTCCAGTCCCCGCGGTGGTTGTGATGGCCACAATAGGAAAGGGGTCATTGGGAACCGGTTTTCCTCTTCCGCTGCCGCCTGTCACGTAGTCCCAGTAGTGACCTTCGTTGGTAGCCATAACGGCTATTGCCTTGGCAGAATCAATGCTGCTGCCGCCGCCGAGGCCGATGACAAAATCACAACCCGTCTCTTTGGCTAAAGCAGCACCCTCCATCACATGTTCAACAATGGGATTGGGCAGGATCTTGTCAAAAAGCACATACTCCACATTGGCTTTATCCAGCTGCTCTTGCAAGCGAGCTAAATACCCGTATTTTTTCATGGACGGTCCCGATGATGTGACAATCAGGGCTTTCCTGCCCGGAAGCTTCTGCCGACTCAGTTCATTCAGCTTACCCTTACCAAAAAGAATCCGGGTTGGTAGGTAAAAATCAAAGCTCATCCTACTGCCTCCTTTGCCTTATTCCATAATTTATCATAATTCACCGCAAAAAGGATAAATCCTTGAAGATCTGCACCGCTCCACCGATAGCTTCTCCACCAGCATCCCAAATCTAAGGGTATTGACCGCTCCTGGGCTCCATGGCCCGAAGCTGCCTGTCTGCCATCGGGGAGGCCCCTTAAAGCTCGGTGTATATGGGATATCGGCACAGTAAATGATATACATATCCTCTATTGCCAAAGTAAGGGGCTGTCGCCTTGGATAAGGCAGCTTGTTGAGACGTGCAGAGGATCGAGGATAGAAAAGTCTTGGAGGCGGTCGTGTGAGGGTGCTGATGCTGTCTTGGGAGTATCCGCCCCAGGTAGTAGGCGGTCTAGGCCGGCACGTTGCAGAGCTATCTCAAGCCTTGGTGGAAATGGGCCACGAGGTCCATGTATTGACCGGCGATGTCGCCGATGCACCGGCCCAGGAGACGCTGAGGGGCGTCAATGTTCACCGGTTGAAAATGTACGGCCCTGCTGGTCGGGATTTTGTTGAGTCTGTTACCCACCTCAACATCAACATGTTGGAGGCGGCACTAGGACTGGTCCGCCGGGGCTACGTCTTTGACATCATCCACAGTCACGACTGGCTGGCTGCCCATGCCGGCAAGGCGCTGAAACACGGACTCATGCGCCCCCTTATCGCTACCATTCACGCAACGGAGTTCGGGCGCAATCATGGACTGCACAACGATTTGCAGCGGCACATCAGCAATCTAGAGTGGTGGCTCACCTATGAGGCCTGGAAGGTCATCTGCTGCAGCCAGTACATGCGGGGCGAGATCCAGTACATTTTTCAGCTGCCAGGGGACAAGATCCGGGTCATACCCAACGGCGTCAACGCAGAGGATTTTGCCGTCCAGGAAGATTTTGATCGCCAATCTTTCCGCCGGCTCTATGCTGCCGATGATGAGCGGATCGTCTATTTCGTCGGCCGGCTAGTCCACGAGAAGGGGGTTGATGTCCTCTTGGAGGCTGTTCCCTTGGTGCTGGCGGAGGATCAGCAGGTGAAGTTCGTCATCGCCGGCAAGGGCCCGGCGGAATATGCTTTGCGGGAGCGGGCTCACCACTTAGGCGTCAGTCAGAAAATCTACTTTGCCGGTTTCGTTGATGATTCGACCCGCAACCGGTTGTACGCCTGTGCCGATGTAGCAGTGGTGCCCAGTCTCTACGAGCCCTTTGGGATAGTTGCCCTGGAAGCCATGGCTGCTGGAGTGCCGGTGGTGGTAGCGGACACTGGGGGACTTTCTGAGGTAGTTAAGCATGCAGAAAACGGCCTCAGGGCATATCCCGGGAACCCCCGCTCCTTAGCTGATAACATCCTTGCTTATCTCAAGGCCCCGGAGTTTGCCGCCTATATAAAGGAGCGGGCCGCGAGGGAAGTGCGGGAGAAGTACAACTGGTCACTGGTTGCCGCTGAGACTTCGGCGGTGTATCAGGAGGTGCTGCAGGAGTTTCAAAACAGTCCGTGGACAGAAGCCGACAGCTTTCCGGCCGATGAAATCTTGGCCAAGACCAGACTTACCACCCAAGGGGCTCAGGCCCGGTATCAAGATACCAGTTCTGATCCCTATCCTTTCCAGGATCCGTGGGAATCCCCTGAACAGCTGGTGGGGAGCCGCTATCTTCACTCACCCAGGCAGTATTTATCTTCCTCGCCAAAACCTAAACCGGAGCGGGTTTCTGAAGGAGTCCGGTGGCTTGACCCAGAGGAGGGAGGTTTATCATGAAGGCACTGATCATGGCCGGCGGTCAAGGAAGTCGTCTTCGCCCCTTGACCTGTGATCTTCCCAAGCCTATGGTGCCGGTAGCCAACCGGCCGATGATGGAGTACATCATCGAGCTCCTTGACCGCCATGGGTTTCGGGACGTGGCTGTAACCACCTATTACCTCCCGGAGTTCATCAAAGGGTATTTTAAAGATGGAGCGCAGTGGGGCGTCAGCCTCCGTTATTTTCAAGAGGAGCGGCCCCTCGGCACTGCCGGCAGCGTCAAGAATGCCGCCAGCTTCCTCGATGAGACTTTCTTAGTCATCTCCGGTGACTGCTTGACCGACTTCGATCTAGAAGCGGTGCTTGCTTATCACCGGGAGAAGCAAGCCCTGGCCACCATCGTCCTTACCCGGGTTCCTTCTCCCTTAGAATATGGAGTTGTGTTTACCAATCCAGAGGGACGGGTGGAGCGTTTCCTGGAAAAACCAAGCTGGGGAGAGGTCTTCAGTGATACGGTTAATACCGGGATCTATGTCTTAGAGCCGGAGGTTCTCTCCCACATTCCCGCCGGCACCCAGTTTGATTTCAGCAAAGACCTGTTTCCCAAGCTTCTAGAAGCGGAGCTGCCGTTATACGGATATGTGGCGGAGGGCTATTGGTCGGATATAGGTAGTCTAGAGCAGTACGTGCAAGCCCATGTTGACCTGCTCAGCGGCAAGGTAAAGGCAGCTTTGCCGGGCAGTGGCCAGGACGGGATTTGGAAGGAGCATGGCGCTTGGGTCCATCCCGACGCGGTTCTTGAACCACCGGTGGTCCTGGGCAAAAACAGTCGCGTGGAGAAGGGGGCGGCAGCAGGGCCAGGTACTGTGTTGGGTCCAGGCTCAGTCCTCGGTCCCAACAGCTCCGTTCGTCGGTCTATTCTGTGGCAAAATGTCCAGGTGGGAACTGGAGGGGAAATCCGGGGGGCAGTGATTTGCGACCAGGTCTTGGTCAAGCCAAGGGCACGGGTTTTTGAGGGGGCGGTAATCGGCCGCAGCAGCACCCTGGGTGCCTCCAGTACCGTCCTGCCCGGTATAAAAATCTGGCCCTACAAGGTGGTGGAGCAGGGGACTAATGTCAGTGCCGATGTCGTCTGGGCAGGAACATGCTCCAAGGCCTTATTTGGCAACATCGGCATCGGCGGGCTGGCCAATTTGGAGATTAGCCCGGAGTTTGCGGTCCGAGTGGGGGCAAGCCTTGCCGCTCTCTATGACACCAGCTCCACTATACTGGTGGCCGCTGATGGGTGGGGTGCCTCCCGGATGGTGAGGCGGGCACTGACCACCGGAATACTATCCAGCGGAGTCAATGCGGTAGATATTGGCTCCACCACACTCCCAGTAACCCGGTTCACCACAGTACTTACCAACTGCGCTGCCGGTGTTTATGTCCGGCAGGGGCGGCATAGTCCCGATCATCTGGAGATCCAGATCCTGGATGAACTGGGGTTTCCCATCAGCCGCAGTGATGAAAGAAAGATAGAGAATTACTTTTCCAGGGGCGATTTCCGTCGGGTTCAAGGGAAAGATGCCGGGCGCACCCAGTTTGCCGCCGGCGCCAATGAGGTATACCTGAAAGCCCTCCTGGAAAAATGCGACACTTCTTTGCTGGCCCAAAGTCCCACAACCGTTGCCGTCGGCTATACATCTTCGGCCCTGAGGAAGCTACTCCATCCCCTTCTCACTCGGCTAAACTGCCAAGTTGTTGATCTTAACCTGGACAAGGCCCCTGATGCTGCTCCCAGTACGGTGATGTACCAACGGGAGGTATATGCAGATCAGATGGCTGAGAGTGTCATCCAGAGCAAGGCAGCCCTTGGCCTTCTGGTCGACGGCAGCGGTGAAGCTGCCATCATCTTCAACGACAAAGGCCAGGTGCTACCTGAGGAGAGGCACTGGCCCTTACTTACTTGGGCCCTGGCCAAGACCGGCAGGGGTCAGGCGGGCCGCTGGGTAGTGCCGGTGGCGGCCCCCCAAAGTGTCGATCATTTGGCGGAAAAGTACGGCGGCAATGTACTCAGGACCCCCAATACCGCCAGAGCTGTGTTTCAAGCTGCAGGCTCCGGAGTAAAGGAAGACCTGGCTTTGCTCCATCCGGCCTTTGACGCCCTATCCTTTGTGGCTCTGCTGCTTCAGCTCATCAAGCTGGAAGGCCGGCCCCTTTCCCAACTGGAGGCTGCGTTTCCTGTTTCCCGGCGGATGGAGGTGGAGGTGCCCTGTGCCTGGGAGAATAAAGGTAAAGTGATGCATTCTCTCTTGGAGCGTACAGCCGGCCAAGCCCGGGATTTGATCGACGGGATTAAAGTATTCCATGAGCAAAGCTGGGCTTTAGTGCTCCCCGATGGAGAAGAGCCGGTAGTGCGGGTGGTTGCTGAAGCTCCCACTGAGGAGGAAGCCGATGCTCTGGCCCAAATGTACGCAAGTGAAATCATGAACATAACGGGAGGAGGAAACAGCGTCGTCGAACAGCAGTTCTAAACAAGACCGAAGGGACTGGGGCCCCTGTTTACGGATCCCAGATCCCCTACCTTAGGGACTTTCTGCCTTCACCATCGGCAGCGGGGTCCTTTTTACATCACCGGCGTAGATGCGGAAATCCAGGGTGGGGGAGATGTTATTTCGGTCCTCCATAGTCCGAAGGAATCCTTCATCGATGCAGTTTTCAATGATCTGGTGATAGAGTTCATGGAAGTTCACCAGATGCTGCTGAGTCCGGCGGCGGGCATACTCCACCATGGTACCGGTTTTCATGATAAAGGCCCAATCGCTGGCCTGGGCTAAAAGGAGTTCCCGGGCAGCTTGATTGAGGGCTCTTGCCGTTACGCCGCTAGCATTCTGGCAGCGGTTAGCCAGGTAGACCATGCGGGCAGCTGCCTTGTGCAGGTGGCGGTAAATCCAATCATTGCTCGAGTCCAGCCATACTTCGTGATAACCGCCATTTCCCCAGCTGGACTCAGAAGGCAGGGAGACTTGGTTGGCAGGGTACTTCTCCAAGTATTCGCTGGGGGTGATCATTCTGAATACC
>JAAZHE010000225.1 GCA_012510855.1 Bacillota bacterium
CCATGGCCTCGATGAGTTCCTGCTTGGCCTTTTGAATGGCTTTCTGGGAACCCAAGAGCTCCATATGGACAGTGCCCACATTGGTGACTATCCCGACTCGGGGTCTGGCCAGCTCAGTCAGGAGCCGAATCTGGCCCGGCCCCCTCATCCCCATCTCCACGACGGCGGTCTTGTGGGATTCATCTAGCCGCAGCAAGGTAAGGGGCAGGCCGATTTCGTTATTGAAATTGCCCAGCGACTTGAGTGTAGGTCCCATCTGACTCAAGATACTGGCGGTCATATCTTTTGTTGATGTTTTCCCGGTGCTGCCTGTGATGGCAATTATCGACGGAGAGAAGAGGGATCGGTACTCCCTAGCAAGATCCTGAAGGGCCGACAGGGTATCCTGCACAGCGACAAGGCCAAACTCTCCAGCCGCTAAAGCAGCCTTGTCTAGCTGGTTAATCACGTTTTCCACCCAGTCCCTTGCCACTAAAACAGCGGCGGCTCCTCGAGCTAAGGCGTCGGCAGCAAACTCATGCCCATCTACCCGTTCCCCTTCAAGGGGTACAAAAAGCTCACCAGGCTTCACTGAACGGCTGTCTATGGACACTCCTCGAACAGCTGCGGACAAGGAGCCCGCCAATTTCTCGCCGCCGGTCCATTGCATGATCTGTGCTACAGTTATGGGTTTCACTGTTGTCCCAGGCGCTCTTGTAGGGCCCTGGATGCCTCCTCCCGATCATCAAAATGAATAATGCCGTCCTTGAGTATCTGGTAGTTCTCATGGCCTTTGCCGGCAATCAAGACGGTGTCGCCGGTCTCCGCCATCATGATGGCCTGCCGGATAGCCTGGCGCCGATCGACGATGATTTCCCAGGGTTTATCACCGATGGTTCGCTCAACACCGGCACCAATTGCCTCGCAGATCAGCTCTGGCGGCTCACTGCGGGGGTTATCGGATGTGACGATAACTACATCTGCCAGGCGACCGGCAATCTCACCCATCACAGGGCGTTTCCCCTTGTCCCGATCGCCACCGCAGCCAAACACTACTATACTACGGCCCTGCGTAATACCCCTGATCGTCTTGAGCACGTTTTCCAAACCATCGGGAGTGTGGGCATAATCTACCATGACACTAAAATCCTGGCCCAGGTTAACTGGTTCCAACCGCCCGGGGACCAAAGGTGCACTTGTTAAGCCCTTCACTGCAGCAGCCAACTCAACCCCAGCTGCCCGACAAGCAGCCAGCGCGGCCAAGGAATTATAAACGTTGAAGTACCCGGTGATGGGAAGCTTTATCTCAAGGACTTCTCCCCTATGTTCAAGGCAATAGGTGAGGCCCTCCGGCTGGATATCAATAGCTACCGCCCTATAATCTGCATCGGCTTCAATCCCGTAAGTGATAACAGGGACTTTGCTGTTTTCCGCTATGTAAATACTATGTTCATCATCAGCATTGAGCACTGCTGCCTTATTTTTCTCATCACTCCCACCTAGTTCTGCAAACAGCTTTGTCTTGGCATCAAGGTAATCTTGCAGACTGGAGTGAAAGTCTAGATGGTCCTGGGTGAGATTTGTAAACACAGCTATGTCAAATTCCGTGCCGGCAGTCCGCTCTAGGCTCAGTGCATGGGAGGAAACCTCCATCACGGCATAACTGCAGCCATCTCTCACCATCTCACTAAACATACTCTGAAGGTCACTGGCTTCAGGGGTCGTGCGCTCGGCGGAAACGGCCTTGTCCCCAATCATGTTCTGGATAGTCCCAATCAACCCTACCTTGTACCCCGCACTTTCCAAAATTGACTTGATCAAATAGGTTGTAGTCGTCTTACCATTGGTACCAGTAACACCGATGAGCCGCAGCTTCCGAGATGGATAGTCATAGAAGCAGGCGCTGAGCAGTCCCAACGCCCGGCGGCTGTCGGGCACATAGATGACCGGCACCGAGAGATCTTTCACCATACTGCCTTGCTCGGCCGCTACTGCCCTAGCTCCCTTCTCGACGGCATCAGCGACGAACAAGTGCCCATCGAACCTAAAACCCTTGATACAAACAAAGAGATCCCCCGGCTTCACCCGCCGGGAATCATAGGCAATGCCAGTGACATCAACTTCCCGGTCGCCCTGCAGGACTGCTTCCGGCAGACAGGCGGCCAATTCACCGATTTTCAATACCCATCGCCCCCGACACGCAACCTAAATTTACACAAGCTTGAATAGATGTGTGTTTCAGCCAGATCTCTACCACTAATATACTTTTTCCCATTTACCTCATAATTATGGATTGGTCTCTATCTCCATTTAGTTGGCCGAAGGAGACGCAAAAAATACATTAACAATATAGTCCCGGGGAACTTCTGTCCCCGGAGCCGGATCCTGCCTCACAGCTAATCCCGATCCATGTACCTGCAGCCTCAGTCCAGCATTGGCTAATCTAGCAGCGACCTCCCGCATGCTGAGACCCAAGACCGAAGGCACCGTAACCCGCTCATCGCTGGCATCATAGGCAACTTCATTGTAGGCCAGCAGCTGAACCACCGTGCCCCACGGCACCGTAGTGCCGGGCGCCGGCACTTGGTCGAAGACGATTTCTCCCTCTCCATTAAACTGATACCTCAGCCCAGCTTGCCTGAGAAGAGTCTCAGCGTCCCCTTTAGGAAAGTTGAGCACATTGGGCACCCTGACATGTTCGCTCTGAAAAACATTGGCCTGAGACTTGGGACCAGGCTCCTGCCGCCGGGGTACACCCATTCTTTCCAGGGCATCTTCTACTATTTCCTTAAACACTGGGGCGGCAATGACGCCACCATAGGTCTCGCCCTTGGGATAGTATAACACTACAACAGCTGCAATCCGAGGGTCATCCGCGGGTGCGAAGCCCACAAAGGAGGAGATCCGCCGTTCGGTATAGCGTCCGCCTTCAGCCACCTGGGCTGTTCCTGTCTTGCCAGCCACCCGGTATCCAGGAATCTCTGCCCGGCTGCCTGAGCCGTTAACCACCACGGAGCGCAGGATTTCAACCATCTGCGCCGCAGTCTCCTCTTTCAATACCCTGGTGCCGGTTACTTCGTGTTCTTGGATCATGCGGCCGTTGTGATCCAAGATTCCCTGGAGAAAATGGGGAGTAACCCGTACTCCTCCGTTGGCTATGGTAGCCATGGCAACCAACAGCTGCAGCGGAGTCACACCAATACCTTGACCAAATCCTACATTGGCCCACCGAGCCGTTTCACCCCACTGAATTTTGCCCGGCACCGGGACAAGCCCCTTGGCTTCTCCCGGGAAGTCGATACCTGTTTTTTCGCCGAAGCCAAACAACCGGATATACTCGTAGAACCGCTCTCCGCCCAATCGTTCTGCTCCAAGCTCAGCAAAGACAGGATTGCAGGAGCTTTCTACCGCCTGTGTAAAGGTCTGGGAGCCATGGCCGCCGGCCCGCCAACACCGGACAGTAACTCCTCCGATCTTGATGTGCCCGGGATCATAGAAACCCGTGGTCGGTGTAACTACCCCTGTGTCAAGGGCAGCACTGGCAGTGACTATCTTGAAAGTGGACCCTGGTTCGTATTGGTCGACAATGGCGATGTTGCGCCGGTTTTCAGCGGGGTATGATGCGTAATCATTGGGATCAAAAGACGGGTAAACGGCCAGGGCCAGAATTCCGCCGGTCTTGGGATCCATGGCAATAAAAACACCCCGTTCAGAGCCGGTTTCCTTAACAGCCCGGGCCAGCTCCCGTTCCGCTGCATATTGGATCACGTAGTCTAATGTAAGGACCAGATTGACACCGTCTACCGGCGGTACAAACCGCCGGATTCCATCAGGTATCTGCCGTCCAGCGGCATCCCTTTCCATTACCACCCGTCCGGGTTCTCCTCTTAGATATTCATCATAGTAGAACTCCAGACCTTCCAACCCCTGGTTATCGATGCCGGCAATGCCCAGAACATGGGCAGCCAGCTGACCATGGGGATAGTAGCGCTGGGGCCGTTCGACTAAACCGATTCCCGGCAAGTCCAGTGCCCTGATGGCTTTGGCAATATCGGTGTCCAGTTTGCGGGCCAGCCACACGGTGGCCTGCTTTCTTGTCAGCCTTTCCTCTAAGGCGGCAGGCTCCATGTTCAAAAGAGGTGCCAACGCCTCGGCAGTAGCCTTGGGATCCTCCACCTCCGCGGGAACGGCATAGACTGCATCGGCACTGACGCTTACAGCCAATTTCTGCAAGTTCCGATCATAAATGACGCCCCGTTTGGCGTCTACTGGGACAGGGCGCATCCTTTGGCCCAGAGCTCTCTCTTGATACCACCGATTCTGCACCAGCTGCAAATAACCCAAACGCAGGAGAAGCACCATGAGGAATACCATGACTCCTAAGAAAACCACCGCGATCCGTTTGCGGATTTCCATTGCTGTAAGCCTAGCCACCGGTTTACTCCCCCCGACACATCGAAAAAACTAAGCCACCATACCTCAGGCCTCCGGCCAGAGGGGTGGCCCCAGTCAATGACGGCAGTGCATCTACCGGAGAAGCCCAGCTTCCGCTGCGCCTGTGCCGGGCAACCTCGGCCCCAGCCATGTATGCAGGGCAGTCCACAGCCGCTTGCCTTCCCGCACCAGTGGCGAACTGTCCTCGGGTTCAGCTGCTAGCCGAGTGGCCGCTGAAGAATCCCCGTCCACGAGCACCAAAACCTCGGTTGCCTGCGGCTCAACCATGCCTAGTCGGCTTCTGGCGATCTCGTCAATATGAGCTAGGGACTGCAGCTGCTCTACTTTGAGCTGCAGCTGCTGCCCCTCCCGCCGCACTTCTTCCAGCTGTGCTTCCAAAGACTGGAGGCTGTATTCCAGTTCGATGACCTTGACCTTCTGACTGATTCCCACAACTGTCAAAGTCACCACCAACACGGCCATGATGGATAAGAGAATCATAGGATGCAGGCGCACCCGGCGACGGCGTCTTGGAACAGGGGCAGGTTCCTGGGTATAGGAGACATCCACCCATATTTCTTCCCAAGCTTCTTGACGCTTAGTTGCCACTACCATCAGTATTCATCCCCTTTACCCAATAGAACCTTCTCCGCCACTCTCAGTTTGGCACTGCGGGCTCGGGGATTGGCTGCAATCTCCCGCTCCGTCGGCACTATTGGTCTGCGGGTGAGGATTTTGAGCTCGGCCTGTTTCCCGCAAATACAAACCGGCAAATCCGGAGGACAGTTGCATCCTGTGGCCAGCTGTCCAAAGATGTTCTTGACGATCCTGTCTTCCAATGAATGAAAACTGATAACCGCTACCCGGCCTCCAGGCCGGAGCACATTGACTGCATCCACCAAAGCCTTCTCCAAAACCTCTAATTCCCGATTGACTGCAATTCGCAAAGCCTGAAAGGTTCTGCGGGCGGGATGGGGTCCAACTCTACGGGCTCCGGCGGGGATGGCAGCTTTGACTATCTCCACCAAATGACCTGTAGTGGTAATAGGCCTATGTCGCCGTTCTTCCACGATAAACTTAGCAATACGTTTTGCCCACCGCTCCTCGCCGTACTCCAACAGTATCTTGGTTAACTCGTCTTCCGATAGGGTGGCAATCAAGTCTGCAGCTGTTACCTCTGCAGTAGGATCCATCCTCATGTCCAAAGGGGCATCATGGCGGTAGCTAAAGCCCCGCTCAGCTACATCTAGCTGCGGCGATGAGACCCCTAAATCAAACAAGATTCCATCTACGGGCACGAGCTCCCGCTCCAGCAAAACCCTCTGCAAATGAACAAAATTGGAGTGGATGAAAACCACCTGCGCTGCCCTGTCACTAAGGGCCTTCCTTGCGGCCTTTAGGGCGCGGGGATCTTGATCAATGGCGACTAGCCTCGCTTCAGGGCCTGCATGCTCTAGAAGCAGCCGGGCATGGCCGCCGCCTCCCACTGTGGCATCAACATATACCCCATCACGCCGCCAGAGAAGTCTTTCAATCACTTCGTTGGCCAGCACTGGCACATGATGATACTCCAAACAATCACCAAGCTTTCCCTATCGTCCATATCCCAGCAGGCGATTCCCCAACAAAATGCCCAGGTCGACGATTTTCTCTGCGATTTCTTCATAGGATGCACTGGCATCTTCTACATACTGCTCCCAGTGCTCCTTAGCCCAAATCTCCACCCGATTGGATACACCAATGACTGTTACATCCTTCTCCAATTTGGCATACTCCCTGAGATTACTGGGTAACGTAATCCTGCCTTGCTTATCTAGCTCGCATTCAGTGGCTCCGGAGAAGAGAAATCTGACAAATTTGCGGGCATCTCCCTGGGTTAGAGGTAAAGATTTGAGCTTCTCCTCCAATATGGCCCATTCCGAAAGGGGATATACAAAGAGGCAGTGGTCAAGCCCCCTGGTGACAATGAACCTCTCACCCAGCTGTTCCCGAAACTTAGCTGGAATGATCAGGCGGCCTTTCGTATCCAGCGTATGCTGCCATTCTCCCATAAACATGGCCGCTGCCCCTTCCCGGGAAGTCCCTCCACTTCCCCCCACTTTCCACCACTTTGCCTTCTTTATTCCACCCCCCTGGAGCAAATTCCTGCTGAATTCGAAAAAACATCAACCCTCGAACATCGATATTCGAGGGTTTGGGAGAACTTAGAAAAAGAAAAAGCGGTGATTTGTACAATCATCGCTCTACAACTATACCCATAAGGCAATGCAGAATTGGTTTTTCATTGTAAGCCTAGCCGGTGCCCGCCGAACTCACTAACTGCGAACAGCCCTAAGCAAGTCCCGGTAGGTATCTAAATCCATACCGATCTCTACCCGCTTACTGTGTATGTCGGTACCATTCTCCCTAGCGCAATCCACACAACGTCGAGTCTGGGGTAAAGCATCCAGTCTTTCCGACGGAATCGGTTTCCCACACAGTTCACAGCGCTTTTCCACCATCCAAGACTCCTTTCTAAACAGAGACCATGGGGTCAGCCTCCTCTTCATAGGCAATCACCCGCAGGGACCACTGCCTTCTCCTCGCCTCCTCTGCCAACAGTTCTGCCATCCGTGATGGAAATATCGCTTCGGTACCGAAGTGACCAGCATCGATTAAGGCCAACGGCGTGTTCAGGATGTCTACAGCGGTATGGTATTTCACATCCCCTGTAATCAAGACATCGGCACCCTGTTCCAGGGCTGCCGTCCAGAGGTGCGACCCGCTGCCGCTGACCACCGCCACCGCCTGTACCAGTTTGTCCTTCCGGCCCACCAATCTGACACCTTGTATGTGTAAAGCTTCGGCGACATACTCTGCCAGAGACATGAGGGGCATCTTCGTCGGCAGCCGACCAATGCGGCCATAGCCACTAGTTTCCGCCTCAGGATCTAAAACACCGACATCCAAGAGACTAAGGGATTCAGCCAGCCAGTCATTCAAACCTCCTTCGGCCCTATCGATATTGGTATGGCCGACAAAGAGACCAATTCGGTGAGCGATGAGATTGTGGATTACCCGACCTACTGGATCGTCTGTGGTTACTTTTTTTAGCGGCGTAAAGACAAGGGGATGATGGCTGATGATCAGGTCAGCACTTGCCTCGACAGCATATTGGACTGCAGCTTCTGTTACGGTCAGACAAGTAATGACGGTTCGGCAGGGGGATGACGGTGATCCGATCTGCAGCCCGACATTATCCCATGGCTCCGCCAATGACTGGGGATACAGATCATCAATGTAAGCAATGATCTCTGCTACCGACAGCACTGCTGCATCATCTCCTTTAGATTGGGCCAGGTAACTCACCAGGTCTGAAGAAACATTCTATATTTATTGTCAAGTTCCTTCCCCTCAAAACAAATACCGGCCCTGGCAGGACCGGTACGTGAAAAAGATGTTCAGAGCTGCTCGCTCCTCTATTTATAGCTTGATGTCGAATTCGAGATAGAGGTGACCTTCCCCTGAAAATGATGGTTGGGACTTGAGCGCATCGAGCCGAACCATCCATCTGCCGTCTTTACTGTTCTTGTCGACATAGACGTTTCTGATGGCCGCCTTATATCCGCTCTTGAGCGCCACCAACTGATGTTCTCCTGGTCCCAACTCTACTTTCTGGGGAAGCTCCCCGACATAGGATCCATCCACAAACAGTTTTACTCCCCATAGGTTAGACTGTACGTCGTAGGTTATAGTCTGCCGCCTAGCAGGTTCAATTCTGAGAACACAAAGGTCCATGGCCCAGTCTTCACCAGATAAAGATAGCCGGCGCTGCAGCCTGGATAGGAGTCTTTCCAGGCCATTTTCCCTCAACAGTTCAGGATAATCGATTGGTTTATTGCGGGTTGCCACAATTAACAGGTTCTCTTCCCCGGTGGGGGGTGCCGCAATGATATCATACTTGTCCGGCACACGATAAATCCTGTTCTTTCTGGCATAGTTGTCAGGCTGGTGGGAATTGGGAAATAGCTTAGTCACCTTTCCCGCCGCGTTGATATCGAAAATGGTTACATAGGCATTTTCACTGACTTCAAAGTACAACTGAACATTCTCACCAACCCGATAGCTGGGATCACTTGTGCCTTTATCAGTCCAAAGGCGTACCTGCAAATCGCTCTTGGGATTAGGATTGATGATCAAGGATTTTGTCCCCGACTCTGCACTTGCCCCCACCGCTGACAAGACTACTATTATCAGGACAACGGCCAAGCCACGCCATGATCTTACATCCACACCCATCACCTCCTGTTCTACTGGCGGAACTTACTCCCATTATATCCTATTTCCCCCGCCGGGTGCCATGTTCTACCTAAGCTCTGGAGTACTACTTTTGCCCCGCTACCAAGGGACCATGTCTAAGCCGAGGCCCCTGCTGCCAACCTATTCTCTTATTCCCAGCCTGCCGCAGGCTGTAGCGCTTACTTAACTCGCCGCGGTATCCCTGCATTAAAGGTCAGAGCTGCCCCTTCAGGCAGCTCTGCGAACTTACATCTTCTTATCTCATTGGCTCAAGGCGCTGTTTGGCAAGCTGTATTGGAGTGATTGAACCAGCGGAGAAGGGCTTGAGCCTAACAGTAAAGGTAAAATCATGGGGCTGCAGCTCATACTGGGGTAGTGTCGGCGGGCCGCAGCTGCCACTTCCCAACCCGTGATGTCGGTAATCGATATTGAGGTAGATCTCATCCTTCCAAACCAGCTCATCGGTGTGCCTGGCCTTTTCCAAATCCTCGGTAGAGAACCTATGAGCACTGAAGTTCAGCGGCCTGTCACCCGCCGCAAACAGGCCTACTCCTCTAAGATCCGTCAACGCAACCCAGAAGACATCGGTCCGATTGCCGTTTTCCTGGGGATAAACATAAGGTACATATAGATCCTCCACCGAACAGGCATAAACTCCAAACCTGTTGGCCAGCTTGCTATCAACATAGCTTTCTCCCGGTCCTCTGCCATACCAGCTGACTCGGCTGAAATCAAGGGGCATAATCATCTGCAGCCCGATACGAGGCAGAATCGGCAGCTGTCCCTCGGGCCTGCCCTCTACCTTTACCGTAACGTTGCCGTCACCGTATATCGTATAGGTGTAGGTACAGTCAAAACCGTGATCAAAAACCGGCGGTGCAATCCGGGTACGCACCTTGATCTGCACAGCTTTGTTGGCGGCGTCAACAGTGACATCACCTATCCGGTGCTGCAGCTGGTCCAGGCGAATCCGCTTCCATTCCTTAATGTACACGACGTCGTTATCGATGGGAGCCCTCCAGAAGTTCAGCCTCGGCCCTCTGTTGATCATCTGCCTTCCGTGATATGTCCATGAGGTGATCAGCCCAGACACCTTGTCAAAGGTGAGCTCAAAGCCTTCACCCTCAACTTCCAAATGTGTGTCGGACTCGGACAATCTCAAGTCCGGCATAGAATCAATCAAGATCACCGGGCCGACCGGCACAGCGACAGGCAGTTTGAATTGGGCCCATGCTACTTCATGACCTGCGGGTGCCCAGCTGCAATCTGTAGCCAAGGTGAAGCTGAGATTCAGCCAATAATCGGTGCCTGGTAGCGCCAGATGCTCATCATATGGTATGGTCGCTGTGCCCGTCTCCCCTGGGGCCAGCTTGGGCACCGGTAGATGACCTGACTGGAGCACTTTACCGTCAGCCGTTACGCTCCAGCTTAGATGCAGGTGCTCCAGTGTAAGGAAGTCATAGCGGTTGGTGATACGGAGTTGCCTCTTAGCTAGATCTTCAACTTCCACCAGTACCGGCTCCAGTACCTTCTTGTACTCCAGCAAGGCCGGTGATGGTTGCCGATTTGGAAAGATGAGGCCATTGATAACGAAATTGGCATCGTTTGGCTCATCCCCAAAGTCTCCGCCGTAGGCAAATCGCTCTGTACCTTGGGCAGTTCGCTGCCGCAATCCCTGGTCCACCCAATCCCAGACAAAACCACCCTGCAGTCGGGGATATTTGTAGAAGGCCTCCCAGTACTCCTTTAGGCCCCCGGGCCCATTGCCCATGGCATGGGCATACTCACACAGAATTACCGGTTTGGTATAGGCTTCTTCTTGCCCCAACTCGATAACCTTATCTACTGGGGTGTACATGGGACCGACGATATCAGCTACCTCCTGGGTACGGTCTCCTTCATAGTGTATAGGTCTAGTGGGATCCGCGTTGCGGGTCCATTCTGCCATGGCCCGATGATTGCGGCCAAAGCCGGACTCATTGCCCAAAGACCAGATGATCACCGATGGATGGTTCTTGTCTCGTTCCACCATGCGCTCCATCCGGTCAAGGTATGCCTGCTCCCACTCTGGATCATCACTGAGCCTGCTGACATCTCCCACCATGGCAAAGCCGTGGGTCTCCAAATCAGTTTCATCTAGTACATAGATGCCGTAGTAATCGCAAAGATCGTACCAGCGTGGGTCATTGGCGTAGTGGGATGTTCTCACCGCATTGATATTATGCCGCTTCATCAGAAGG
>JAAZHE010000226.1 GCA_012510855.1 Bacillota bacterium
CGATACTCAAGTGATTGGCAATATCTTTTCCTAATTCCTTCTTGTCTGAAAGATTTTGTCACAACTACAGCAGGTACCATCGGTGGGCCAACGCAACACGCCTTAGTCGTGCAAGAGTCGAGGGTGATGGATCCCCTCGAGTTGTTGGCATCGATAATCCTCCGACTTGGGAGGGCTTAGGAACGGCGTAGGGAAGAACGTTTAGCGGGCCCAGCATTTCTCCAAGAACTAGAGCAAATCTTGCTGGGACTTTCGACTATTAGTCTCTAAGGATGAGCGAGCGGCGACGGAGAGCGGCGAAGGCTTTCTGACTTACGAATCAGAAGGTCGTAGGTTCGAATCCTGCCGGGCGCACCATCTACGAATGCGGCTAGACCGCCGTTTTGGCGGTCTTTTTCTCATTCTCTGGCCTAATCTCCTTGTGACTCTTGCGTCATCGGCTTCCTGGTGTCCTTCTCCTTGCCCTCAGGCATAAAAAGCGCGATAAACGAAAAAAATCCAAAAAAACGGTTAACGACAGAAGAATTTCCTAAAGCAATGAATAATTGTCCCTAAGGGCCTTATATAGTAGAAAATATAAGATGGGTGTACGTTGCCGCGGCCTACATATCATCACTACATACGTATTTAAGCTTCCATGCTGATGACGCCCCCAGAGTGTGACTCAGGTTAGTATGCACGCCTTCATCGACACTGTCATTGGCTCCTATGATACAGCGTCTGCGGCGGAGAAGTATACCTTCTAGAGTGGAGAAGCGGTGCCGAAAGCGAATCAGCTTGTCTCTTGTTAATATGGTATAGCTTCAATGAAACTGTCCGCACGAAGGAACTTTGGCAGACTCCTAATCCCCAGTCTAAGAGACGTATATACAAGTCAATATCTTTATCAGTAATGGGAAATATGTGCTGCAGAGATTATTGCCTCAGCTGACTAGATGCTTGAGAGAGGTGTAATCGGATGCAATTTGCCTAATAAGTGTTTATCCAGCTAATGGATAGACCATGGGGGGTGAAGTCAAAGGGTAAAACAGAGGTTCGTGGGCACCAAGAGATCGGGAGACTATCTGAGAGGGAGTGAAAACTAGTGAAGCGTTTGAAAACTAAGTTGTTCGCTGCGCTGTTGGCCCTTCTGATGGTTGGAGCTCTTAGCGGGATAGCAGGAGCGGTCACGCTGCGGGTTGCCCATTGGTGGGGGGATGAGGCGTTTCAGTTGGTGTGGGATCGGTTCCAAGAGTTGAATCCCGACATTGAACTCAAAGTTGAGAGCCGTCCCTGGTCTGGTTATAAGGATAAGCTATTGGTAGAAATGGCGTCCGGCACTGCCTGTGACGTCTATCTTCTATCTTCCAGCTGGTTTGGAGTTCTCTTTCGAATGGGTGTGTTCGAGCCCTTGGACAGTTACGCCGAACGTGATAATCTCGACCTGTCCAAGTTCTCCGTAGATCCGGCCCAGGAACACGGTTATAGGGGGAGGTTCTACGGGCTGGCGCAGTGGATTCCGGATAACCCCAATTTCTGGGTAAACAAAGAGCTGACCAACGAGGCTGGCATAGCTCTGCCTGAGTGGGGTACCGATGCCTTTGATACCTGGCGTTGGGATGACCTTTTGACGGCAGCACAGAAAACCACCAAACGTGATGCTTCGGGCCAAATCGTGCAGTGGGGCCTGGGGCCGATAGCCAATCCGGCCTGGTGCACAATCTTTGCCTGGCAGAACGGGGCAGAAATCTTCGATGATGTTACTGCTCTCGATGAGACCAGGTCAACACTAAACACTCCCGAGAACATAGAAGCCTATCAGTTCTTGGTAGATCTCGTTCGGAAGCATGAAGTGATGATGACTCCCACCCAGGCTGCACTCATGGCTGAGGGTGCATACCTTAGCGGTAAGGTTGCATTTACTCTGGAATGGAACATTTACGGCAACATGAAGAAGGCCGATTTCGATTGGACCCTCATTCCAGTGCCTTGGCAAACCCGGAAAGTGACGAAGTACGGCGGGAACAGCTGGACCATTAGCGCCGGCTCACAGAACAAAGATGCTGCCTGGAGGCTCGTAAAGTGGCTTACAACAGATATTGAAGCTCAAAGCTTAATGGCCCAGTACGGCGGCCTGAGCTCCTATAGTCCCGACAAACAGGTGGAGTTCGCTCAAGAAGAAATGCAGAAGTATTTGTTCAACCTCTTGGTGGCTCGGACCAAGGACGTGACTATGCGTCCGCTGTGGTTCGGCTCTAAGAATCCGGACAGGGTGCAGGAGATCATCCAGAATGCCATCGATTTGATGTTCCTAGAAGGGCTAGACGTGGCAACTGCGCTGCGGGATGCAGAAAATGAGATCAACTCAGTAGTGTACGGAAGGTAATACTCTAGGGTTGGGGGAGGGTGCCCTCCCCCAATAATCGCGGCAGGGGGTGAGTTCATGAGGAACCAAAGATCCCGTCCCGGACTTAGCCGGCTGCGCAGGCGGGAGGCAATTGAGGGATACTTGTGCATTACGCCGTGGATGCTAGGATTTCTGGTATTCACCCTGGGCCCCATAATTGCGACGGTGTACCTCTCACTGACAGAGTACAACATGTTCATGCCGCCGAACTTCATCGGCCTCCAAAACTACCGACATATGTTTACCAACGACAACTTGTTTTGGCAGGCCCTTAAAGTTACCACTATATACACCTTTGCCAGCGTACCTTTAGGTATAATTGCTGGCTACAGCCTGGCACTACTCTTGAACCAGAGAATAAAGGGGCTGGCATTATTCCGCACTATTTTTTATATGCCTGCTGTAGTATCTGGGGTGGCGGTTGCCATCGTATTCCAATGGATCTTCAATCCAGAGCTTGGCCTAGTCAACGCTATTTTGAGCTATTTCGGCATCAAAGGGCCCATGTGGTTTGCCTCTAGGCAGTGGGCACTTCCCACCATGATCCTCATGAGCCTATGGGGCGTAGGCGGCGGTACGGTGATCTATCTGGCGGGCCTGCAGGGAGTGCCGACTGAGCTGTATGAAGCAGCGGAGCTGGACGGCGCCAGTGCTTGGCAGCGGTTGATCCACATCACCATTCCCATTACCACGCCGGTTATTTTCTTCCAGCTCATCATGGGCTTGATCGGGACCTTCCAGACCTTCACCCAGGCCTACGTGATTACCAACGGCGGTCCGGCCAATGCCACGCTCTTCTACGTGCTGTATCTATATAGAACAGGCTGGCAGTACTTCCAGATGGGCTATGCTTCAAGCCTTGCATGGGTACTTTTTTTAATCATCTTGTGCTTTACAGTAATCCTCTTCAGAAGCTCCAGACACTGGGTGTATTACGAAGCGCAGTCAAGGGGGTAAACTATATGGCAGATACAGCTATCCCATGGCATGCCCGAAAGAGTACTAGAGAGAGAGTCGGTAAAGCCATCGTTTATGTAGTCTTGGTGGCACTCAGTTTAGTAGTCTTACTGCCGTTTTTCTGGATCATATCCAGCTCATTGAAGTCTGAAGCCGAAATCTTCTTGTTCCCCCCCAAATGGATACCCAGCAAGTTTCTTTGGCGCAACTACCCCGAAGCGCTGACCTCATTTGCTTTCGGGCGGGCCTTGAAAAACACGGTAATCATTACAGGAACAGTCATTGTGGGAAGGCTGTTTAGTACAAGCTTAGCTGCCTTTGCCTTTGCCCGCTTGCGCTTTCCGCTGCGCAATACGCTGTTCATGCTAGTCATCAGTACAATGATGCTGCCATATCAGGTTACACTGATTCCCAGTTTCATCCTGTTTTACAAGCTGGGGTGGATAGATAGTTTTCGTCCCTTAACGATTCCAGCATTCTTAGGAGCAGCGCCCTTTCACATTTTCTTGCTGCGGCAGTTTTTCCTCAGTGTACCGATGGAGC
>JAAZHE010000227.1 GCA_012510855.1 Bacillota bacterium
CGTTTCTCAAGCCCCCGGCGCCAATGGTCTGCTAAGCTTTCTTCATCCACATCACCCACCACGAAGATATCCACGGAATTCTCCGTCATCACCCGCCGGTAATGCCGCAGGAGCTCCTCGGGGGTGATAGGTTCCACTTCAGCTTCGGTCCCGTACTTATACAAGGCAAAGGGTTCACCGGCAAACATCGTCTGGTAAAACCGCTGCAGGGCATAGTTTCGCTTGTTATCTATCAGACCTCTGATCAAGTTCTTGAGGTTTGCTTTTTCCTGGTCCACATACATGGGGTCAAATCCATCCCCTTCCACCTTGGGCCGGCAGACAAGCTCAGTGAAGGTTGCCATCCCTCGATGAACTAATTCCGGCTCATTGACATAGGCACCGGCAGGCAGTTCGTAGTAAAACTCAATGCACTGCCGCTCCCCGATTTTAGCCACATCACACCCAAAGCGGGCTCCGTAAAGATCTGCCAACTGAGCAGCAACGGCCTGCATGGTCGGATACTTCTCGCTTCCCCTGGCCATCACCATGGGCAAAAGTGCCGTTAAGCCGGTTGCAGCCCCTAGGGGAGTCTGTACATAGACTTTGCTGGTTACTGTCTTGAACTTAGATGTAGACATCACGTGGAGCTGCACACCGTCGGCAATCTTTTTAGTGCTAAACATAGGGCCCAAACCTCCTTCGTACTTAGTCTGCCATGCCTCTAACCACCTATGCGCCGGATGTCCAGAGAAGTTCACAGCGTTGGGAGGGAAGCACCTTTCCACTGTTTTGAGCATAGAATGGCATAAATTGAACTTAAATGAAAGGAGCCCATCCTGTGCATACATCGGAAGACATTCTGCAAAAAGCACGGCTGATGCTAAGGGAGGAAATCGGCCGCCTGCAGCAGGAACTACAGGCCCTTAAGAAACGACAAGAACAACTGGACAAGATCCTAGGCACGCCTGGTCCCGTCGCCGGCCGTCAAAGCATCAGCAGAGCCATCATGGAGATTCTGGAAACGAGTCCCTATCCCCTCTCCACCAGGGAGATAGTGGAAAAATTCCAGACCACCGGCATCCCTCAGCGAGCAAAAAATCCTTACAACAGCATTCAGGCACTGCTGCACCATCTCAAGAAGTCAGATCCCCCCAGGGTTGTCCAAGATCCGGTTACCAGAAAATGGTCGCCTTTACCCAACGCCCATCCGCCGCAAGGGGATTGATTAACTTTGCATTAAACTTCCAAGTCCCCCTGGCAAAACCTGTTATTTCCCTTGTATAATCCCGACCCCTGGTGTATACTTTAAGGCATAGCACTCCCGGAGGAGTGGCTGTAAGGAGGTGCCTAGAGTGCAGGAGCAGGTAAAGAACGTTTTGGACCAGATCCGTCCCCATCTCCAGGCCGACGGCGGTGATGTACAGCTGGTTAGTGTTGAGGACGGCATAGTGAAGGTCAAGCTGCAGGGTGCTTGCGCTGGCTGTCCTATGTCCACCATGACCTTGAAAAACGGTATTGAGAGGATTCTCAAGCAGCAGATTCCTGAGGTGAAGGAAGTTCGAGCCGTCTAAGGACATGGGCCTTAGTTCATTTAGAATCAGTTTTCCTTTACTTCTATTGGCTGCACGCTGATCATTAGGCGAGATCCCATCGTTGTCCATTGACGATATCTCGCCTTCTTACTTTGTGGTTCCTTTCCGCGTCTGGTGAACTTAATTACTTGACTTTACTTAATCCGCTCTGTGGAGCAGTCAATGAAACAAGCTATCACTGCTTTAACTCCTACCCTGCTCAGCCGCGAGCTGAATAAAGGATTCAGAAATGCTCCTAGAAAACTATAGACAAGTGCCCGCCCACAAACACCCCAAAGAAAGGAGGGCCGCCGGTGGATAGAGCACCCTCTGTGCTGCTGAAAGAAGAACTGCTGCAAAGGGCCTATAGTCTAGGCTTCGATCTAGTCAAGGTGACTTCCCCAGAGCCGCTGACAGCTGTTGAGCTGGAGCTAGAAAGGCGCCTTGAGCTTGGCATCTCTATCCCCCTCACAGCAGGCAGCCCTAAGGAGCGGACAACGCCTGCCCTCCACCTTTCTGGTGTTCAGAGCATAGTGATGGTAGGTATGGCCTATAGTATTGACCCGGCCTTGGTGGAAAAGGCTGACGAATGCCGGCAGGATAAAGCTCAGGAGACCCCTTTAAGGGGACGCCTCTCCCGCTACGCTTGGGGAGAGGATTATCACCGGGTTATGCTGCCCCGGCTCCAGCAGCTGGCAGATTTCTTGGAAAAAGCCCTTCCCGGCACCCGCTGCCTGGCTATGGTAGACTCAGGCCCCCTTGCAGAAAAAGCCTTGGCCTATCGGGCAGGATTGGGCTTTTTTGGCTGGAATTCATGTCTCATCACAGAGCGTTTCGGTTCCTGGATATTCCTCGGAACACTGCTGACGACAGCCCCTTTGTCCCCTGATCCGTTTCAACCTAGAACCTGCCGGGAGTGCGGCCGCTGCCTGGAGGCCTGCCCCACCGGCGCTATTGTCGCTCCCTATGTGGTGGATCCGGGACGGTGCCTGTCCTACGTTACCCAGGCCCGGGGAGTCATGACCGAGGAGTTTAGGATACCCATGGGTGACCGCCTATTTGGATGTGATACCTGCCAGGCGGTTTGCCCCCACAATGCCGCTCCAGAATGGGGAAATCACCGGGAGTTCTTCCCCCATCCAAGGGTCGGCACCCAGCCTTCTTTGGAGATGGTGATGAAGCTCACCAATAAGGATTTTCAAGCAAGTTTCGGTCATACGCCAGCCGGCTGGCGGGGAAAAAAGATTCTCCAGCGTAATGCCGCGATCAACCTCGGAAACAGCGGCAGCCGAAGGGCCGTTCCCCTGCTCCAAGAAGCCCTAGCTGACCCCTCAAAGCCGGTGAGAATCTCCGCCGAGTGGGGCCTGGCCCGTATACGGGAGCTAGATGAAATTCGTTAGGGCAACGAAAAAATGCACCAGTGGTAGAATAAACCCCAGGATGAAGAAGGGCAGAAGGAGAACCCGTTGGAAATCAAAGCGCCACGGGAATCTGCCTCTTGCCATCAAATCTTTAGAACCTGAGCCCTACTAAACGCGATATTGAACCACCCACCGGTCCCACCAGATCTACCCAGCACTTGTACAAAACACCAGTGGTCCTGAGGATGCTCAAGGTTAGTCCAGTCAGCACCAGCAGAATCAAGACAGCCAGCTCCCGCCACAGCTTGCGCTTAATTAGCCCAGGAGCCTCGTAGTACACAATAACACCAAAGGCTAGGATTATCCCCAGCACGTTGACCAAGAGACATCACCTTCTACTTTCCTAAAGGTACCTCCAGCTCGATTAGACCAGAGCGCCGGAGCATGGCCTTCACTTCCACCTTGACCTCCAGGTCTTGAAAGCCTTGATCATTCCAGTCTTCCCGCAGCCGCTTCCATTCCTTAGGATGGAACCTGTAGAAGGTCTCACCAAAGCCGAAAATATCTGAGCCGAGCTCCTTCGCCCTATTGATAACCGCCTCAATCTCGTTTCTGATCACAGTCGCCATCTGCCTCTCTATGGACAGAACAGAAGGCGCAAGGCCCTCGGGATTGACGAAAATATTCTCCCGGTCAGCAAAGTTCCCCATGGCCTTCACCTGAATTGTTACCTTAGGTTTTCCATCTACAATCTCTGTGCTGATGCGGCTGCTGGCCCTGACTAGCTCTACCGATATGAACTTGTCCCGCTCATTGGGTTTCTCCACCATGATTACACTGCTCGCTGTTTTGCCCTTGATCCAGTTATATCCTCGGGTTTCGGCTTTGTTCAGCCATCCGACAAGTTTAGTCCCTTTGAATACCGCAGCACCGGTAATCCGAGGAGCTTTGGAAATAGGTGTCCGCTCCAAGCTGCCTCTGGGATCTTCATCAGGGGGTAAATCAATAATCTCGGCCCTGATGGCGATAGGTTCCAAACCGTCTGCCGCCAGAGCTCGCCCGAAGTCATTCAAGCTTATATCCACTAGTGTGGACAGTTTTTCGATCCCGCTTAATATTATGCCCACAACGCCCTGTGAAGGTACCCTCTCCAGAGGTACTTCAGCCTGAAGGAAATTTGCTCCTGTATCCCCCTTACAGACGATCACCTTCACTGAACGCCTCATTTCTGGGTCTCGGAAAAAGGCGTCCAATACGTCCTCCAGACCATCTCGGGCGATTTCTTCACCGAAGACTATCAGGCGGTTGTGGGCCCAGAATAACTGGCGAGGGGCCTGGGAGGCAAAATTCCGGATAGCATCAAAAACGGTATACCCAGTACTTGACACTCGCCAAACGGCACTCTCTAAGGAACCGCCCCCTTGGCTAGTTGCTGCCAAAGCTGAAGGTCTGGCTAATTCCACTGTAAGCTGGATTTTGTCAGATTCCTGGGCTTTATCTACAGCAACTGCTTGGACAAAAGCCAGCCGCTCGATTTCCCTACGGCTCCAACACCCTCCCAACAGCATGGGGATCACAAGCAGCAGCACCACCAGAGCACTTCTAAGGTTCCGCCTCACATGCGACCCTCCTCTCCCTTGCCCGGCCGAAGGGCCTGTCGGATCAGGGCACCCACATACAGGATCAGAGGAATTACATAGCAAACCAAGACCCCCAACGGGCCAAACTCTGCAGCTGTATAAAACTGCAAGGCATCGAAAATAGTGCTGAACAGCCAGACTGCGAAACTAGCTACCAACGCCCCCACCGGATAGGCCAAGGATTTCATCTCCGAAAGGTTGAAAAGCTGGGCAATCCCCAGCATACTCGCCCACAAGAACACCGTCTGCTTGACGCCGGCACCCAATGTCCAGGCCACTAACGGAATCACCTCCACCCGTTCCACAACAAAGGCAAATTCAATGGCCCTGCTCAAGCTAAAGGCGGGCAAAATAAGGCTCCCCACTGCAGGTCCAAAGACCAGGGCAACTATAATGGAAAACCAGGTAAAAAGAAATCCTGCAAGCAAAACGGTGCGCACCGCCAGTCCACCGGCCCCCTTTGCTTCATCCAGATAGGGAAAGAGCATGGTCATAACGACCAATTCACCGAAGACAGCAAAGGATGAGAAGGTTGCCTCCACAATTGAACCCCAGCCGTAAGCTGCTACCGGCAAAAGATTGAGGAGATCCACATTATTAATGGGAAGAACCAGGATCAACACTAAGAGAACCAAAACTAGGGGAAAGACGATATCGGCTGCTCTCGCCAGAACCTCGAGGCCTGAACGGGCGCAGTTCGAAGACAGGAAGGTCATGATCAGGATAAACACAATTAGGGGGGTCTCGGGCATAATGGTGGTCACATAGGCGTCAGCGGCCACCCGAACTGCATGGGCTGACTGCTGTAGAAAAAAAACGATAAATATAAACCCGACGAGACGCCCTAGCCACGGCCCGAGAATCTCCTGACTGTACTGGATGATGGTCCTACCGGGGAACATCTTCGCTAGATGCACCCAAATAAAGACCCAAGGCAGAACCAGAAACGTTGAGATCAGGACAGCAATCCACACATCGTGTCCCGCGTCTGTACCCGAAATAGTAGGAGCCTCCAACAGAATTGCCAAGATTCGAGTTAACACTGTCAATGCAATAAACTGTCTGCCGCTGATTTTCCCGCCTTCAAGGACAGCCAAGACCCTTCTCCTCCCATCATTCAAGCGCGAATCAACCCAATGCAAGATTACTGGTCATTTTCCTGCTTAGGCGGCTCTGGTCTTTGCCGGGGACTTTGGCGTATGTACTCCCCCTTCACCAGAGACTTAGGCCTGGTATCCATCTTCCACAAAGGAACTCGGAATACAGTATCCTTCCATTCCGGCAGCACTACCGGTGCCAGAGGAGTAAGGTACGGAACCCCGAAGGACCGGACACTGCAAAGATGGATTAGGATAGCTGCCATCCCCATGATCACTCCAAAAAGCCCCAGGGTGCCGGCGAGGATGATCATGGGAAAGCGCAAGAGGTGAACACTGATGGACATACTGTAAATGGGACTGATGAAAGATGCAATGGCGGTGGCCGCAACCACAATGACTAGGGCCGGTGACACTAGACCGGCGGAAACAGCCGCTTCCCCCAAGACCAGGGCGCCGACAATACTGATGGCTGAACCGATGGCCTTAGGCAGCCTAATCCCCGCCTCCCGCAGCAGTTCAAAGGAGAACTCCAGAAACAGAGCTTCGACGATGGCCACGAAGGGAACTCCCTCCCGCTGGGCAGCAATGCTCAAAGTGAGAGGTGTTGGAAGCAGTTCCTGATGGAAGTTGGTGATGGCTACATACGTTGACGGCAAAGTCAGGGCAAGGAAGAAGGCGAAAGCCCGGATGGATCTTACCAATGAGCCTGTGAAAAACCGCTCATAGTAGTCCTCGGCAGCCGTCAGGAAACTTGCAAAAGTAGCGGGAACAACCAAGACATAGGGCGTACCGTCAGTAATAATGGCAACCCTTCCCTCCAGCAAAGCGGCAGCCACCTTATCCGGCCGCTCCGTCCGGAGGATGGTGGGGAAAGGAGAATAAGGAGCGTCTTCGATGAGTTCCTCGATATACCCGCTTTCGAAAACGGCATCGATTTCGATAGATTTAATCCGCTTCCGCACCTCCTCCACCAAGCCCTCATCGGCCAATCCTTTGATATAAGCAATGGTCACCATAGTGTTGCTGACGGCTCCTACCTTAAAGTCCTCAAGCCACAGCAAGGGAGATGCAATGGTCCGACGGAGCAGTGTCGTATTAACCCGGCGGTTTTCCACGAAGGCATGCTGGGGTCCCCGAACAGAGACTTCGGTAGTAGGCTGCTGTACGTTGCGTTCAGACCAACCTTTGACTTCGCAAGCCAAAGCTCTAGCCACACCGTCGATGAGCAAGACGGCATTGCCCCTGACCAGGTAATCTAGGACTTCTTCCAACCCAGTCGCTTCATGCACTGAACTATTCCGTAAGACCTGCTCCTTAACTAAGACAAAAAGCTCATTTCGATTCAGCCGCTCTCCAAACTTTGCCTCCGGTAACCTCAAGCCTTTTTCCACAATAGGGCCGATTAGGCCATTCATGAGGGTCTCTGAATCCACCATGCCATCGACGTGGGCCACCAGGACAGGCACCCGGAGTTCACGGCCAAACCTTAGGTGGCGAAAGGTAAGGTCAGAACTGTCGCCAAAGGCCTGCTTGAGCTTAGCTTCGTTTTCCTTTAGGTCGGTACCCAGCTCCTGGGATTTGATGTAATCGAGGAGCTCACTCAAAGGCTTCCCCGCAAAATCCTGGGGCTGGGGCGTCTTTTTCTCGCCCCGCAGTTTTCGCCACAACCTTCCCAACAACGATATCACCAGACCTTTTTTCATTCTGCTCTCTAGGATTGCCCTAAACTTACGCCAATATTTCTTGCCATTAGGATTTTGTCCGTTGATAGGATCTTTCATCCTCACCATACTTTCATCCTCACCCCCCTTGACAACCCAGAATTTACAGTGTAATATGACATCAAACTTCATCATTTGTTGTGGGAAGGAAAGACGTTGATGGGGAAGATCGCCGCAGCGAACCGACCCTTAGCGAGCGGGGGATGGTGGAAGCCCTGCGGGAAAGGTGCGGCGAGTGGGCCCCGGAGTCGCAGGCCGAACGGTCCCCCAATGGGCGGATAACTCAGTAGGTTGAG
>JAAZHE010000228.1 GCA_012510855.1 Bacillota bacterium
GCGTATAGGGATTAGTGTCTTGGGGTCTTGTTTAGAGGCTTTTATCCTTGAGTGGAGGGTGGTTCTGTTTAAATAGCTGCCAGACCAACACTTCGGTCTCGGTCTAGGAGGCGACTTAGTTGGGTAAGCGTATTTTCGGCTATTCAAGAGATAAGTGGAAGCAAATGTTCAACGGCTATCTCTTGATACTGCCATCGATTCTGGCCTTAGGTTTCTTTTACATATATCCTATTGTCTACACTCTTTACCTTAGCATGACAGACTGGAATCTGCTTGCCCCTATCAAGAGGTTTGTTGGTTTTGCCAACTACAAATGGGTAGTGACTCAACCGCTGTTTCGTCAATCATGTGCTAATACGTTCTATTTCACTTTTGCAGTTGTGCTCTGCAGCATGGCCATTGGGTTATTCCTAGCCATTGTGACCAACGATAAGAGCAGATTTTCCGCGGGCGTACAAGCTTGCCTCTTCAGTACTTACGTTGTGTCATGGGTTGCCATGGCCCTCCTTTGGATATGGCTCCTTGATCGGGATTTTGGCCTGGTCAATATTGGTTTAAAAGCCTTAGGGGCTAGTCCTGTCAACTGGCTGGGCTCTCCCGATGTGGCACTGAAGTCCCTTACCATTGTCTCTGTGTGGAAGAATATAGGTTATACAGTTGTGTTCTTCTTAGCAGGCCTGCAGGATATTCCTACAGAGTACTATGAGGCCTCCATGATCGATGGAGCGTCAAGGTGGAACCAGTTCAGGTATATTACTTGGCCGCTGCTTTCTCCGACAACATTCTTCCTGTTTACGACCATGATAATAGGTATTTCTCAAACCTTCGATATAGTCAAGATCATGACTGGCGGCGGTCCCGTAGGGAGTACGACCACGTTTGTCTTCTATGTATACCAGAGGGCGTTTGAGTTCTTTGATATTGGAGGAGCATCAGCGGCAGCAGCCATCTTCCTTGTAGTTCTCGTCATTCTCACTGCCATCCAACTGTATGCATCGAGAAGGATGGTTCACTATGAGCGTTACTAAGCAAAGTAGCCAAATGGAGGTTTTGGTTCATGAATCGGATGTCCAGCAAGATGACCCGAGTCTTGTTGAAGTTGCTGTTGTTGCTCGTGGCTCTGGCCGCAGTCTTCCCCTTCTATTGGATGGCTATTACGTCACTTAAAGACTCACAAGAAGTACGAGCGCATCCTCCCACCCTCTTTGTGACCAATCCTAAGTGGGGGAACTACAAAACAGTGTGGCAGTCTGCGGACTATCTGCGTTATCTACAGAATAGCATTTTTGTGACATCTGCCATATTTGTTCTGGAACTGACGACAGCTACCCTCGCCGGGTATGCATACGCCAAGGTACAGTTCCCGGGTAAGAATTTCTTCTTCCTCCTAACACTAATGTGCTTAATGATTCCCAGTCAGCTGCGATTTGTGCCTGTCTATGTGTCACTATCCCGCATCAAATGGATCGATACTTATTTAGCATTGATCGTGCCGTTTTCCGCTAATGCTTTTAGTATCTTCCTCATGCGACAGACCTTTATGGCGATACCCGATGATTACGTAGACGCGGCTAAGATTGAGGGAGCAAACACTCTGCAGATCATCTGGAATATAATGGTGCCTATGTCCATACCTTCCATATCGGCTTTGGGGCTTCTCAGTTTCGTCCGGAGTTGGAATGAGTACTTCTGGCCCTTGGTGATGACGACCTCAGAGAGAGTGAGAACACTGCCACTGGGTGTTGCCATGGCTAAGCCGACAGAGGCTGTCCAGCCTTGGCATCTGATTATGGCTGCAGGTATGCTTCTGGTTATTCCGGTACTGATAGTCTTTGCCGTTGCCCAAAAGCGGCTGATTAGGGCGTTTTCATACAGTACTCTTAAGTAGAGGTAGGCTCATCGCAGATGGGTGGAATAGGGATAGAAGAGGGAGGTGCAGATTTAGCGAAGAATTGACCGCCAGGTAGCGATGGTATGGATTACTGGATAGCAACACCATGAAAGGAGAGATGATTAATGGCTAGGAAGGACATGGTCATTTCCGTATTGGTGGTGACTCTGCTTTTCAGTATGGCTTTCGTCGCTTCTGCAGCTCCAGTTACGGTAAAGTTCTGGTATTCGCTAGGAGGAGATCACCAGGAGCTCATACTCGAGCTAGTGAACAGGTTCAATGCCAGCCAGTCTGCTATTTTCGTCGACGCATCGTTTTCGGGTGACTATTATGAGACTCAACAGAAGCTTCTGGCCGCCATTGCAGCAGGAAATCCCCCAGCTATAGCGCAAATCATGGATTGCTCTGTCAGCATGTTTGTCGAGTATGGTTCACTAGATGAGATTACCCCGGAGCTCCAGGAAAAGCTTGACGTGGGAGACTTTGTCCAGACATTTCTAGGCAACTCTTACTACCAGGGCAAGATGTGGGTGATTCCCTTCAATCGCAGCACTCCAATTCTGTACGTGAACCAGGATAGATTAGATGCGGCAGGAGTAGAGATTCCGCAGACCTGGCAAGAGCTAGAAGAAGCAGCTAAGAAACTTACAATTAGGAACACCGCTGGCGAAGTTGAGACATTTGGCTTCCAGACTCCTGTTGATATCTGGTTCTACGAAGCACTGCTTTGGAGCAATGAGGGTGAATACTACACAGAGGACCTTTCTGCAACCCTAGTTGCTGCCCCTGAGTCAGTGGAGGTGGCCCAATTCTGGACGGACCTTGTGAAGAAGGGCGTTATGCGGCAGCCCGCAGGTAAACACTACATGGCTTGGGATGTAACCACTGATGACTTCATCAATGAGAAGGCGGCTATGTGTTTCTTGAGC
>JAAZHE010000229.1 GCA_012510855.1 Bacillota bacterium
CGCAGGGCATTCCGCATGGCCTGCAGCACCTAGATCACCTCTGCTTTGCCGCCAGCAGCCTCAATTTTGGCAGCGGCGGATTTTGTGAATCCATGGGCCTGAACTGTCAATGCCTTTTCGATATTCCCGTCTCCGAGGACCTTGATTTTATCGGAGCCGCACCTCCGCACTATGCCGGCTTTCAACATGGCCTCGGGAGTGACGACGGTACCTTCCTCAAAGCGGTTGAGGGCCTCCAACTTGACCTCATTGTAGACCGTCTTGAAGATGTTGGTGAATCCCCGTTTCGGCAATCTGCGCTGCAAGGGAGTCTGGCCGCCTTCAAAGTGGGGACCCTTACCGCCGCCAGAGCGAGACTTCTGTCCCTTCTGACCCCGGCCTGAGGTCTTGCCCAGACCCGAGCCGATGCCGCGGCCTACCCGCCGTCTCACGGACCGCGCTCCTGGTGCAGGCTTTAGCTCATGCAGTCTCATCGCTTTGCACCTCCCCACATTAGTCAACTTCCGTAACTTCCACAAGATGCTGTACCTTGAAAATCATACCCTGGATTACAGGAGTATTATCATGGATTACTTCGTCATTGAGCTTTTTTAGTCCTAAAGCTCTGATAGTCGCTTTTTGATCCTTGGGACTACCTATGGTACTGCGTTTCCACTTGATCTTCAACTTTTTGGCATCCATGTCCTGCCCCCCTTTAACCGAGCTCTTAGGCAAGAATCTCCTCAGAAGACTTGCCCCGCAGCCGAGCTACTTCCTCCACCGTCTTCAAGGATTGCAGCCCGTGCATTGTGGCTGTCACGACATTGATGGGGTTGGAGGATCCAAGTGATTTTGTCAATATATCTCGAATCCCGGCACACTCCAAAACTGCACGTACCGGACCGCCGGCGATAACTCCAGTACCCTCAGCCGCTGGTTTCAAGAAAACCCGGGCCCCGCTGAACTTGGTGGTAACCTCGTGGGGTATAGTTGTGCCGACGATGGGAACCTTAATCATGTTCTTCTTGGCTTCATCTACCGCCTTGCTGATAGCTCCTGCTACTTCCTTGGCTTTGCCAAGTCCCGCACCTACGTGGCCGTTTCCATCGCCTACTACCACCAGGGCACTAAAGCTTCTGCTGCGACCTCCCTTGACAGTCTTGGAAACAGGGTTGATGCTCACTACCCTTTCTTCCAATTCACCGAGGGAATCAGGATCGATCCGATTATTTCCTAGTATCATTCACTCCAGCCTCCTTTCGCCTAGAAGTCCAGTCCAGCCTCCCGAGCTGCATCGGCCAAGGCCGCCACCCGTCCTGCATATTCGTAGCCGCCCCGATCGAAGACTACCTGTCTAATGCCTTTATCGAGAGCCCTCTTGGCCACCAACTCTCCAACTGCCTTCGCCGCCTCCACATTACTGGTAGCCTCCAGCTTCTCCCGCAGCGCTGGATCCAAGGTGGAGGCCGCCACCAAGGTCCTGCCCACAGTGTCATCGATGATCTGGGCATAGATATGGTTTAAGCTGCGGTAAACATTGAGGCGGGGCCGTTCCGGAGTGCCGACAACCCGTTTTCGGAGCCTAAGATGCCGCTTCCGCCGGGCCAATTCGCGATTAACTCTTGGCATTTCCCTTCACCTCTTTTTAGACTTTGCCTGCTTTACCCGCCTTGCGTCTGATATGCTCGCCCGCATACCGGATTCCCTTACCCAAGTAAGGCTCTGGCGGTCGTACAGCACGGATCTGTGCAGCAGTTTCGCCCACCAGCTGCTTGTCTATACCTCTCACGGTGATCCGTGTCGGAGCCGGAACTTCGAACTCGATCCCTGGCGCCGGCTCAAATTTCACTGGATGGGAGAACCCCATGCTCAAGACCAGTTTGGTGCCCTGCAGGGCTGCCCGATATCCTACACCGCTGATCTCTAGGTTTTTCTGATAGCCCTTGGTTACACCTTCTATCATGTTGGCAATTAAGCTGCGGGTCAAACCATGCAAGGCCCGATGCTTCTTGTCATCACTCGGCCGCTGCACGGTAACGGTATTTCCTTCCAGGGCAATAACCATATCCGGATGAAATTCCTGGGTTAAGGTACCTTTGGGGCCCCGGACCGTCACAGTCTGGCCGTCAATCTTTACTTCCACCCCATTCGGAATCTCTACCGGCATTCTACCGATCCTAGACACGATTGCCCCTCCTCTCTCCTAACTCAAGACGATTATTACGTTGATTTATATCAGTCGCGCTGTCGACTCCTGTCCGTCTACTACCACACATAACAGAGAACCTCTCCACCTACGCCCAGTTCTCGCGCCTTCCTATCTGTCATAACTCCCTTTGAGGTAGACAGGATAGCAATCCCTAGGCCTCCTAAAACCCGCGGTATCTCGTCCTTCTTGGCATAAACCCTTAGTCCGGGCTTGCTGATCCGCTTTATGCCGCTGATAACCATCTGCTTATTGGCTCCGTACTTGAGATAGATGCGGAGAAAGCCGTGCTTGCCGTCATCGACTACCTTGTAATCTCTGACATAGCCCTCTTCCTTGAGAATCCGTGCCACCTCTACCTTCAATTTAGAGACGGGGATATCCCCACTGTCGTGCTTAGCGCTATTTGCATTGCGAATGCGCGTCAGCATATCGGCGATCGGGTCTGTCATTACCATTGCGCAACCCCCTTCCTCATGGCTCTTTTTTTACCAACTAGCCTTCCGAATCCCTGGCAGCTGACCTGTTGACGCCAGCTCGCGGAAACAAATCCGGCATAGCTCAAATTTACGCATATAGCCCCGGGGGCGTCCACAGATGCGGCAGCGATTATACCGGCG
>JAAZHE010000230.1 GCA_012510855.1 Bacillota bacterium
GTAAATGGGTTCCCCCGAGCGGCTTTGGCCGATGATACTCTCCTCTATTATATCCGGATGCTGGCTGGACAGCTTCCTGGTTCTTTCGTTGAGCTCATCTACGGTGAGAAAGACTTGATAGTCCGGGATGCTGGCCTCGATCTTTTCCCAGCTCAACAATTCATTCACTTCCTTCCTCACATAAATGGTTAAGGGAAGGGAGATACCCGCCTGCTGTATCTCCCTTTGAAGATGCACTATGGTTCCAATGCGGTCTAGGTAGACCGTCAAGACTTGGGCAGTACTGTTTTGCTATCCTGCAGAACCTCACTTTAGGTGGCGGTTCTAGGGCTTAGCGGCCCAGCCAGACATTGTTTTCCTCGCTGACGAGATTCAGGTTCCCCTGCGGAGGAATGAAGTCATTCACCCGGGCATCGGCCGCGGTATACCCAAACTCGAAGTAGAGAGGTATTACCACCACATCTTCCATGACGAGCCGCTGGGCTTCTTTCCAGATGACTTCCCTTTCCTCGGGATTCACAGTCACACTGCCCCGATTCAGCAGCTCATCCACCTTGGGATTGCTGTAGAAATGGGCGTTGCTGACACCGATATTATCGGAGTGGAACATGGCATGGAGACCCGTTGCTCCGCTATAGGCAAAGTCCATGAACAGTCCTGAATTGCCGTTCTGAAGATCGGCTGCCCATGTTCCCACCTCCTGGATAGCAAGGCTGGCATCAATGCCCAGTTCCCTCAGCTGAGTGACAATTATGGTGACGATCCTGATCCGGGCTGGTTCATTCATGGTCTTGATCTCCACCGTCAATTTCTTACCATCACGCTGCAGCATACCGTCAGAACCGGGGGTGAAGCCTGCCTCTGCTAACAGAGCCAGCGCTCCTTCTGGATCGTAAGGCCAGAGCTCCTTGAGGCTTGGGTCGTAACCAATCACGCCTGGGCCAACCTGCCCATAGGCCCGCTGGGCATTTTCGCCAAAGACATTGGCGACAGCACTGTCGATATCAACAGCCATGGCTAGAGCTTTTCTCACTTTCAACTCATCAAAGGGCGGAGTCTGGACGTTAAATCCTAAACCCCGGTACCAGCCTTGAGCACTGCGGTACAGCTTGATGCGCTGGTCACCGCGGAGCCGGTCCACTTCATTGGGAGGAACTGAAAGGGAAACATGAACATCTCCCGCCTCCAGGGCCATCACTGCGACAATATCATCGGGGATGATCTTAAAAACAACCCGCTGCACTAGGGGCGTCTTCCAATAGCTTTCGTTGCGCTCTAGAACCACTTGATCATCTGGCACGAATTTCACCAGTTTAAAGGGGCCAGAACCCACCGGCTCGCGGGCAAAGCCAGCAGAACCCAGCTTTTCTACTGCTTCCCGGGGAACAATAGCGATTCCTGCCAAGCGGATGGTATCCAAGAGAAATGGATCCGGAGACTTGGTTACGATCTTGACGGTGAAATCATCGATGACCTCAACTCTATCGATGTTGCTCAGCGCACCGAGAAAAGGTGACTTGGTCTCTGGATTCAACACCCTATCGATGGAATACTTGACATCATCGGCCACTACCTGGCGGCTCTGTCCTTTGGGGAATACGGCATTACCGTCATGCCAGTATACACCCTCCCGCAGGTAGAAAACCCAGGTCAAATCATCGGGATTCTCCCACTTTGCCGCTAACCGGGGGATGGGCTTTCCCTCTCTGCCTGTTGCCACCAGGGTGTCGAAAACTTGGCTCAATACGTAGAAGTCAAAATCACTGGCAGTGAGATGGGGGTCCAGGGTGCCCACACTCTTGACGGCAATTTGCAGTGTGCCGCCCTCCCTAGGGGTCGCCGCCAAAACGGTGCCGGCAAATACCGCCAGCAAGACTACCAAGACAAAGCCAATAAGTCTCTTTCTGCCCATTGGATTCACTCCTCCTTAAAAAGCTCTTTTCTTTATTGAGCAGCTCCCAGATCCGGCAACAGGAACGGGAACCAGGAGCTCACTGCCTTACAGTTGACATTTTGGGATCAAGGGCATCTCTGAGCCCGTCGCCGATGAAGTTCAAACCCATGACAGCCAGCATAATTACCAGCCCCGGAACAACTACCAAGTGAGGTGCTGTACGCATATATACTCGGGCTTCGTTGAGCATTGAACCCCACTCTGGTGCGGGAGGCTGTACGCCCATGCCCAGAAAGCTGAGTCCTGACGCAGAAAGGATAGCATTGGCCATACCGAGGGTGGCCATGACGACGACCGGTCCGATGCAGTTGGGCAAGATATGGAAGAACATTATCCTCAGGTCACCGGCACCCGCGGCCCGGGCAGCTTCCACAAATGGCTCTTCCCTAAGGGCCAGGGTCCTGGCCCTTACCATCCGGGCATATTCGGGCCAAGTCACTAAACCCAAGACCAGCATTACATTTCTAAGGCCGGGTCCCAAGGCAGCTATTACCCCAATGGCCAGAATAAAGAAGGGAAAGGCGAAAAACAAATCGGTTATCCGCATGAGGATGAGGTCAATCCAACCGCCGTAGTACCCGGACACCACCCCTAGGACCAGTCCTATAGAGGCAGAAATGCCTACTACCACAATGCCGACAGACAAAGAAGCCCTGCCACCCCAGATAATTCGGCTGAGAACATCCCGGCCGAAATTGTCCGTTCCCAAGGGATGGCCAGGACTGCCGACCGGGAGTAAGGGATTGAGTAGATCCATGTGGTAGGGATCGTATGGGGCGACGTACTCTGCCAGGAGGGTTACTCCCCAGAGCAAAGCGATGATCACAAGCCCCACTAAAGCCAGCCGGTTGCGCCGGAACTGTTTCCAAGCCCTGCCTGCCCGGGACTCGCTACCGCTTAGTGCTGGAATTGCTTGAGCAGTTTCTGGTTTGGCCACTGACTGCACCTCCGCTAGTCGTACTGGATTCGGGGGTCAATTGCTGCATACAGAATGTCTACCACAAGGTTGATCAGGATGAATAGCAGGGTAAAGACCAGGACAGTGCCCTGTACAACGGCAAGATCCCGATTCATAATGGAGTTGACTGCCAGACGGCCGATTCCCGGCCAGCTGAAGATTGTCTCGACGATCACCGAACCGCCGAGCAGGTATCCGAACTGCATGCCCGACACGGTGAGGATGGGAATCAAGGCATTGCGCAATGCGTGTCGGTAAACCACCACCTTGTCGTGGAGACCTTTAGCCCGAGCCGTTCGGATGTAGTCCTGGCCCAAGACCTCCAGCATGCTGGACCGGGTAACCCTTGCCAGAAGAGCTGCCATGCCAAATCCCAGGGTCGAGGCGGGCATGGCTAGATGCCGCAGCACATCGCCTATCCCGTTATGGAGATAACCGATTCCAGAAAGAGGCAGCCACCGCAGTTTTAGGGAAAAGGTGAGCATGAGCAGCAGCCCCAGCCAAAAACTAGGCATTGATATCCCAATCAGGGAGCCCACTAAGCAAAGGTGGTCAATCCAAGAATACTGCTGTACAGCTGAGATAACTCCCAGAGGTATGGCAACGGTAGTGCTGATGATCAAAGCTGCCAGTGCCAGTTGGATAGTTGCCGGCATCCGCTCCACGATGGTGGTTACAACAGGCTGTTGGGTGTACATGGAGGTGCCCAGATCGCCTCTAAATAGATTCCGGAGGAAAATCATATATTGGGTCATCAAGGGCTTATCCAGTCCATATTGGGCCCGCAGTTGGGCGATGGTCTCAGCATCAGCTGTGACGTGGGGATTGGAGCTGAGCATGATGCTGACAGGGTCCCCCGGCAAGATATTCAGCAGGGAGAAGACAATAAAAGAGACCCCCAAGAGCAGTGGAATCATGGCCAGTAGACGGCGTGCTATATAGCGACTCATGTGAGCACCTCTTTCTACATTCCCAGGTGTATCCAGTGCTTAAATCTACTTTTATTCAAGGAAAGGGACGATTTCCCTTCCAAATCCCGTGGATACATTGCGATAGATGTTAATATGTGGTTAACCCAGCCCCATTGGGTGGCCGGGGCTCAGCGTAAGGCTCGCCTCCATCGAGGTCATCTAGAGGTCGACTCCAATCTCAGGCTGATAGGCTGCATGGGAGGTATTCACCGGGCGGTGCCGTATTAGAAAGGGAAATGGAGGAGAGTGGGTCATGGAATCTTACACAAGTCTGGGCAAGACAGTTGAGGAAGGTGTTAGCAGTAGAACTCATCGGCAGCAGCTTTGGTATTTTGGCCGAGGGCTCAGGCAGGGCCTGCCCATCGCCATCGGGTATTTCCCCAGCGCCTTGGCTTATGGGGTTATGGCTTTAGCCGCGGGTCTTACTCCTAGGCAGACGCTGTTAATTTCTGTGCTGGTCTTCTCCGGTGCCGGGCAGTTCATGGCTGTCAACTTACTGTCCGGCGGAGCACCGCCGGTGGCAATTATCACTGCTAACCTGGTTGTCAATCTCAGGTATTTTGTGATGTCTGCCAGCTTCTCTAGGCGACTTAGGGTCAACCGGCTGTTAGCAGCCTTGATCGGGTTTGGAGTGACCGATGAGACCTTTGTGATGAATTATTTGGCTTACCCGGAAACACCTGCGTCAGGTGGGAATCCTTCTCCTTTCTTGCCGGCGAGCTACGTATTGGGAGTTAACGGCATCGCCTACTCCGGATGGATATTAGGCACTTATGCAGGCATCTTATTCGCGGATATGTTGCCTGACGGCTTCAGCGCCGGTATGGGAATCATCTTGTACGCGATGTTCATCGCTTTGCTCATCCCCGCGGCAGCAGATACCTTGGGCGTAGGTGCCGTTGCAGCAGCAGGCGGAGCATTGTGCTGGGTTCTTTCCCAGTTCCTTACTGCAGGCTGGGCCATGGTCTTAGCAACTACGATGGCAGCGGCTGTGGGGGTTGTCTTTTTGGGCAAAGGGGTGGATGAGCTGTGACGCCAGTATCCTTTTGGTTTATGGTGTTGGGCATGGCTTTAGCGACTTACCTGCCAAGGACATTGCCTCTACTTATGGGCAGTGAAATGCATCTGCCCCTTTGGCTGGAGCGGTGGCTTAAATTGGTGCCCTATGCTGCTTTAGGTGCGCTTATCTTTCCAGGCATTCTTACGGTTAGTCCAGAAAGGCCTTGGATAGGGATTCTAGGAGGCATTGCTGCAGCTATAGCTGCCTGGAAGTGGAGGAATTTTCTCATCGCCTTGATTGCGGCGTTCCTGACGGTGTATGTTTTGAGCTAGGGTAAGTGCGCTCTGTCGGAAGATTGCTGAGGACCTTGGTCGGAGATGGAGAGGCTAGGAGATGAGAAGATGAGAAAAGGTTGGTTGGGGCTGCGGGTTCATTTTGCGCTATGGTTGCGTGTTGGGTGCATTGTCGCCTCGCTGGTTCAGACGCCTACCCACGCAAGTCTTAACCGGAAAGCGGCTGTTAGTGCCGAGGTGGTTAGTTTTGAGACTGAGCTGGTGGCAGGGGAATTGAAGATTCCGGTGATTACCGGCCTCTCCGATGCGGAGTTGGAAAGGACTCTGAATGCTCAGTGGGAAAGGGAGATCAAAGGCTTTGTGGATGTCATCAGGGCTGAAGCGGAAGCCTTTCATAAGGAGATGGGGGAGGAGGTTCGCCACTGGCTGCCCTTTCAAGCCTATGTTGATTTCAAGATCGGTTACTTGGACGAAAGGTTTGTCAGTCTGCCCATTGTATATTACTCCTACACCGGCGGGGCCCATGGATTGTCGTTTCAGGAAAGTGCCAATGTGGATCTAGCCGAGGGACTCAATCTCACCTTGGAAGACCTGTTCGTTCCCGGATACGATTTCTGTACTGTAATTCAAACAGAAGTGAAGCGCCAAAGGGCTGCTAATGCCGACTGGTACTTCGATGAGACAATGGCGGAGACAGTCATCCTTCCCCATCATCCCTTCTACCTTACTCCTCAAGGCGTCGTAGTCTATTTTGGACTATACGAGATAGCACCGTACTCCACCGGGATTCCGGAGTTTGTAATTCCCTATGACTACCTCTGGGATGGCCTCAAACCGGAAATCCGGGCTATAGTCGAAGCCGAGTGAGTAGTGCCAGAAAACAAGCAGAGTTGAGTCAAGCAGGCGGGTTAATACCCGCCTTTCCTTCTTTTCCACTAAAGAAGACCCTGATCGTTAACACGACAGCGGATTTCGTCAAAGGGCGCTTTTTAGACAAAAAGCACCCTTTTTCCCTAATGAGGTAAGACCTTGAAGCTGAATATTCTAAAGCTGGATACTGATGGGTTTTTCCAGGACCACTACATAGCAGTCATTGGTGTAGGTGTGGGGTGGTAGAACTACCATGCCGGTGGTTGGCTCTTCTCCCAGCACGTAAGGCCCATGGTGCCAGACTCCCCGCTTGATTCTCACCCACCATCCAGCCGGCAGGCAAAAAACCTTGTAGTCATCGGGGGGCGTCTTACTGCCCGATTCCCCTACATGAAATACAACATCTTTGGTGAAGCCGCCGAAGACTTCCTCAGTCCGCTCATGGATCTCGGCATGGGTGATTACAAAAGGTCGAGGCTTAATCACCAGGGGATTCATGGCAATGTAGTTGGAGGCAGAAAACTGCATCAGTACTCTGTCCGGGAAGAACAGGACCGGATCGTCTTTGCTTCCCGCGGGGTCGCCGCAGTTGTTGGGATTGAGAAAGGTGCCAAAGGGCTGAAAGCCGGCGACTGTCAATTCCTCTACCTTAGGCATGTGTTTACTCATCTCCTTTATTGGTGCACCTAACTGATGCTGGACATCTATTCTTTAAATTTCCCCGTCATCCCTGGGGATTCCTTCCCAAGTGCACAGACATAGGCCTAGGGGACAAGTCAGGAAGCAGCCGCTCACCAAAGAAGGTTAAATCAGAGGATTATCAAAAGTTAAGAAGAGGAAGTCTTAACGAAAGGAGCAGGAGGATGGATGCATCATCGGTTACGCCAGAGGTATCAACCAAGGAGATACGGAGACAAGTTGCCAATATAGCATCACCGGCCTTGGTGGAAATGGTGTTGGTCAGTTTTGTCAATGTGGCCGACATGATCATGGTGGGCCAGTTGGGTGCAGCGGCCATCGCGGCGGTGGGTCTGGCCAGTCAGCCGATTTTCCTGGCCACAGGCATGTTTCAAGCCCTAAATGTGGGCACCACTGCGTTAGTTGCCAGATTTGTCGGGGCAGACATGATTAACAAGGCCAATTCAACCACGAAGCAGAGCTTAGTGGTGACTGCGTTCCTGGGAGCCTTGGTGAGCATCATCGGATACTTGCTCGCTCCCTGGGTCATGACCGTGATGGGAGCGGAGCCGCAGGTACGCCCCCTGGGAGTTACTTATATGAAAATAGTCTGTATAGGGCTTGGGTTTCGGACATTAGGCGCCGTAAGCTCATCGGCCCTCAGGGGTGCCGGGGACACCCGCACGCCCATGGCGGTCAATTTGACGGCCAATTTGGTCAACGTGGTGGGCAACTATCTGCTGATTTACGGACATCTGGGATTCCCCCGTTGGGAGATCGCCGGGGCCGCTGTTGCCACCAGCTTGGCCGATGCCACGGCTTGTGGGCTATTCCTCACGGTACTGTTTTCGGGGCGTTCCTTACTAAAGGTCTCTCCTAGAGGCGAGTACCGTCCCGATTGGAATCTCTTAAACCGGGTGTTCAGCATTGGTGTGCCGGCGGCAGTGGAACAGCTGATCCTGAGAGGTGGTCAGGTGATATATGTACGCATCGTTTCCAGCATCGGCACCGCTGTCTTGGCGGCGCACCAGATCGGCATGAATATCCTTAATCTTTCCTTTATGCCCGGCCAGGCCTTCAGCATTGCCGCTACCACCCTGGTGGGACAGGGATTGGGGGCCAAGAACCCGGACTTAGCTGAGAGAAGTGCTCTAGAAACCAGCAGAATGGGAATGATCATATCCACCACCATCGCAGGGTTTATGTTTGTCTTCGGCAGGTCTATTGCTGGGCTATACACCAAGGATCCCGAGGTGATTGCCAGTACTGCCATGGTGCTCAAGATTATCGGTCTGGTTCACCCTGCCCAGTCAACCCGGTTTATTTTGTCGGGGGGACTGCGGGGAGCCGGAGACACCCGGTGGCCCCTTTACTCTACCTTTATCGGCATCTGGGGAGTACGGGTCGTCTTAGGGTATCTCTTGGCCATCGTGCTGGGTTTGGGACTTCTCGGTGCTTGGCTGGCTATGGCTGTGGACCAGATCGCCAGGGCGATGATCATCCATTACAGATTCCGGCGAGGGGGATGGAAGAGGGTAAGAGTCTAACACATTAAGCTCTACCCTTGACCAGGCAGGAACTGCAGTACTTGCCAAGATTTATCCACCGGAATCACTGCTGACGAAAACAGGAAGCAGATAAAATGGTGCCCGCAGACCCAAAGCAAAACCAGTTGGGAAGGTGGTTTGGATGACGAATAAAGCTGATCTAGGGTTGGTAGGTCTAGGGGTGATGGGACAAAGCTTAGCCCTCAACTTTGAATCCCGCGGCTATAAAGTGGCTGTTTATAACCGGGACGGGAAGAAGGTGGAGGAGTTTATTGAGGGACCAGCTAAGGATAAAGATATCGTAGGGACATACTCATATCAGGAGCTGACTGCCGCCCTAAAGAGACCTCGAAAGGTTTTCTTAATGGTGAAGGCCGGAGCGCCCGTTGATTCTGTCATTGCCGACATACTTCCTTTCCTCAGCCCCGGTGATGTGATTATGGACGGCGGCAACTCCCACTTCCAGGATACGGTCCGCCGCTATAATATGCTCAAGGAAAAGGGCATTCTCTTTTTGGGAATCGGCATTTCAGGGGGAGAGGAAGGTGCCCTTAAAGGTCCCAGCATCATGCCCGGTGGAGATAAGGAAGCCTGGGAGCTGGTAAAGGAGCCCTTGCTAGCCATTGCCGCGCAAGCGGGGGACAATGAGCCCTGTTGTGCTTACCTCGGACCGGGAGGGGCAGGTCATTTCGTTAAGACAGTACATAACGGTATTGAATACGGAGATATGCAGCTCATCAGTGAGGCCTATTTCCTCATGCGGGAGCTTTTGGGTATGCCAGCCCCCGAGATCGGTAGGGTTTTCCAGAACTGGAATCAAGGGGAGCTGGAATCCTATTTGATTGAGATTACCGCTGACATTCTCTCCCGGATAGATGAGCATACGGGCCGCCCCCTGGTTGATGTGATCCTCGATGAGGCGGAGCAGAAGGGTACGGGGAAGTGGACGTCCCAAGAAGCTATGGAACTAGGAGTGCCGGCTCCTACCATTGCGGAAGCAGTTTTTGTCCGTTCCCTATCTGCCCTTAAAGATGAGCGGACTAAAGCGACCCGGCTGCTTACTGGTCCAAAGACGGAGTTCGATGGCGATCAAGACCGGTTGCTGGATGACATTCGACAGGCCCTTTATTTATCCAAGATTTGTTCTTACGCCCAAGGGTTTGCCCTGCTCAAGGAGGCCAGCAATCAATACGATTGGAATCTGGACTTGGGACAGGTCGCTTTGATTTGGCGAGCAGGCTGTATTATCCGGGCTAGGTTCTTAGATGAAATTGCTGCGGCCTTTGCCCGGCAACCGGACCTTTCAAACTTGCTGCTAGATCCTTATTTCAAGCAAGCCATCGATGAAGGACAGCCGGCTTGGCGGCGGGTTGTTGCCGCGGGAGCAGCCTATGGAGTTCCCGTTCCTGGATTTGGTTCTGCCCTGTTTTACTACGACTCTTACAGAAGAGAGCACCTTCCGGCCAATTTGGTCCAGGCCCAACGGGATTATTTCGGCGCCCATACTTACCGCAGAGTTGATATGCCGGGAGTTTTCCACACCCAGTGGTAAGCAAAGATGACCCAGCGGCGAAGACAGACTGGGGTTGGAGGGCAGCTCCGCCGGGTTAAGCTTATTTATGTTCAAGGGGGTAAGCTTTGATGTCTGTAGCTGCAGTTTCCAAACCTGAACCATGTGTTTTGGTAATCTTCGGTGCAACAGGGGATCTTACCCAAAGGAAGTTATACCCCGCTCTCATCAACCTAGCCTTCCAAAGACGGTTGCCGGAACACTTTGCTGTTGTCGCTGTGGGTAGGAGAGAAAAAAACGATACCGTGGTACGGGAAGAGGCAAGAAGGGCAGCAGTGGCTGCCGGTGCCGCACCGGCGGTTATCGCTGAGGCTGAGGGATTTCTCAAGCGTCTCCATCATTTCCAGATGGATTTCGAGGAAGAAGCAGCCTATCCCCAGTTGCGGAGCTATTTGGCCGATTTAGACAGGACGTACAGTACCCAGGGAAACCGCATATATTTCCTGGCGGTGGCGCCCCAGTATTTCGGGTCCATTGCCGATCACCTCGATAGGAACGGTATGGCTGCGAACCAAGGGGCGTGGCAGCGGGTAGTTGTCGAAAAACCCTTTGGCCGGGACCTGACCTCTGCCAGACAGCTCAATGTCCGTCTCACCCGGGCCTTTGGCGAGCGTAGGGTATATCGAATTGATCATTATCTAGGCAAGGAAATGCTCCAGAATTTGATGGTGATCCGGTTTGCCAATACCCTCTTTGAGCCCCTTTGGAATGGGAGGTTTATTGAAGAGGTTCAGATCAGCATCAATGAAACGGTGGGAGTGGGAAGTCGGGGCGGGTACTATGATGAAGCTGGAGCTTTGCGGGATATGGTTCAAAACCATATGCTTCAGCTCCTCACCCTAAC
>JAAZHE010000231.1 GCA_012510855.1 Bacillota bacterium
CAACGGTATAAGGGACTATGCCGGTTGCTTGGGGGATAATCGCCCCGCAAAATCACATGGGCGGCATCAAAGATGAAATGGTAGCACCGAGCCAGGGCATTGATGATTGCTCCGATGTCTCCAGGCACCGAGGGCGTTTCTCGGGCTTGAACATCAATCGTGTAATTGGCTCCGCCCTCATTCTCCCCTAGACCAGCTTCAGGCTCTGACTCCGCCGTCCAGAAGACTGGTATGAATCCATGAACTAATCTGAAGCCCAGCCAGAATACTTCTACCGAGAGAAGATCCTCACCCTGCTTTAGGCGGTAATCGAGGATTATCCGGAAGGGAATGGCAAGGATTAGGATAAGAACTACGAAAAAAGCTAAACCAATATAGAGGGACATCAGCCTCACCCGGTTTAGCTTGCTCAATTTGCGATGATTTACTACTTATTAGGTGATTTGGGTAGAGGAGGCAAGTCTCCCAGATCTGCAAGGCCAAAGCACTCAAGAAACCGCTGGGTAGTGCCCAGAAGAATGGGCCGCCCCGGTGCATCCTGCCGTCCCTTCTCCTCAATCAGCTCCCTTTCCAGGAGAGTATTGATGGCCGAATCCGACCTTACTCCTCGAATATCTTCAATCTCCACCTTGGTTACCGGCTGCCGGTAAGCGATGATGGCTAATGTTTCTAGGGCAGCCTGGGATAAGCCGCTGGTTACCTCGGGTCGCTGAAAGGCCTCAAGATAAGGAGCTATCCACGCTTTAGTAGTAAACTGATATCCTCCCGCCACCTTACAAAGTTCAATACCTCGCCGGAATTCTTGGTATTCCCGCATCATCTCCACCAGCAAGAGTTCCGTCAGCGGCTCTTCCCAGCCGACGGCAGCTGCCAGGTTCTTGAGGGGAACGGGTTTGGCCGACGCAAAGATGATGGCTTCCAAAATGGCCTTAGCCTTTTGCGGAGACATTTATTTCTACTCCTTATCGAAAGAAATGATAATGGGTTCGTCTATACCGGATTGCTGCACCCGAACAATTCCCTGTTTGACCAACTCCAGCACTGCCAGAAAGGTATATACAACATCGGTCTTGGTGGGTTGTCTACCCAAGAGCTCATCGAAGACCAACCGCGTGTGTTTTTGAACCAAGAGGGCTATCTCGCCAATTTTTGCGTTCAAATCAATTGCCCGCCGCTTAACCTGCCGGACCTCTTCCCTAGCCTGCCAGTTGAGCAAGGTACTGGCATATATGGAGGCCAGGTCCTGTACTGTGACATCACCAACGGGGTTAGTGTACACCACCGGCCCTTTAGGACCCAAGAGGGATACCGGCCGCGGGTAGACCTGGCGGCGGCTTTGGGCCAAGTCAGCGAGGCTCTGGGCTGCTTCCCGGAACTGCCGGTAAACCAACAACCGCCGGATCAACTCATCCCGGCTGTAGATAATCTCTTGGTCCTCCGGTTCTGCCTCAGCCTCTGCATCAGGCAGAAGTGCTCCCACTTTAATCTGAAGAAGCGTTGCTGCCATTACCAGAAAATCGCCGGTAACTTCCAGATCATACTCCTGCATGGTAGCTAGATAATCCAGGTACTGCTGGGTTATTCGAGAGATCTCAATATCCCGGATATCCAGCTTATCCTGTTCCAATAGGTGTAGCAGGAGCTCCAAAGGACCATCGAAAACATCCAACTGCACGCGATAGCTCATCAGTACTAACCCCCGGATGGATGCCGACTTAAAGCCAAGGCTGCAGCCGCTAGATTCTACGGCTGACCTGACGGCTGGGGTGGGCTCCTTTGCCTAGCTTCTGCCCTGACCCTAAAGCACGGGAAAAATTGAGATCAAGCGGCTCAGGAAAGAGACTATCGGTGCCATGAGCCTGCCGGCAATACCGCTCACCAAAAGCAGCAGCAGGATCACCGGGCCGTAGGCCGCCAGCCGTTCAAAGGTAAACTCATAGCGGGCAGGTAATATACCTGCCAAGATCTTAGAACCATCCAGGGGCGGTATGGGAAGGAGGTTAAAGGCAGCAAGACCCAGATTAATGACAACATTCAACCAGAGGAATAAGTACACCACCGAACCCAAGTGCCCCGGGAACTGGTAAGGTAGAAACGCCAGCAAAATGCGAAAGAACCAGGCGGCGATTATGTTGGCCATGGGACCTGCTAGACTGACCAGCATCATCCCCCGCCGGCGGTCTTTAAAATAATAGGGATTAACCATCACAGGTTTTGCCCAGCCAAAGCGAAAAAGCACCATCATCAGGGCACCTAATGGGTCAAGATGGGCCAGTGGATTCAATGTCAATCTTCCCTGGTACTTGGCGGTGGGATCGCCCAGCTTATATGCCGCCATTCCATGGGAAAACTCATGGATAGAGATAGCAAAGAGGATGGCCGGAACCGTCAGGATCAATTGTCGAATATTCACTAAGATCTCCCCTCCGTGATTCGGGCCGGGCAGGATCTATCTAGATGCTGCCGACTGCATGTTCCCAGCCGCGGTTTTCCGGGAGGCCGCCAACCTTGGCGGTATGCGGTCCAGCCGCACTAAGTCTGCATATGTCTCCCGCTCCACAATAATTTCGCTGATGCCTCGGTAAACCGTAATCATAGCGGGTCTGGGCAGATGATTGTAGTTGCTAGCCATTGAATAATTATATGCACCGGTGGAAAAAACCGCCAGGATATCTCCCGGCTCGACCGAGGGCAGCATAATATCTTTGATCAATATATCACCGGATTCACAGCACTTGCCAGCAATAGTGACCAGCTCCGTCGGCTGCTCGGCCGCCTTGTTGGCCAAGCAGGCTTCATAGACCGCCTGATACAAAGCTACTCGGGGATTATCCGCCATACCTCCGTCAACTGCCACATACCGTCTGATATTGGGAATATCTTTAACCGCTCCCACAGTGTATAGGGTCGTACCGGCTTCTCCCACTATGGAGCGACCTGGTTCGACCATGACCTTAGGAATCGGCAAGTTTAACTGCCTACAGAGAGAGATGACAGTCTTGCTGATGGTACGGGCATACTCCTCGGGTTCCGGCGGCTCCTCATCTCCGTAATACCGAATTCCCAGCCCACCGCCTAAATCTAGTTCTGCCAGTTCCAATCCCAATTGATCCCGGAGTCCTGCCATGAACCTCACCATGTATTCCGCCGCTAACCCTAAAGTTCTAAGATCCATGATCTGGGACCCTATATGGCAGTGAAGACCCATGAGGCGGATATTGGGCATTCGCCGAGCCGCGCATTCTATGGCGGCAATGGTTTCCTTAGTACCCAAGGGAAATCCAAATTTGGAATCGAACTGGCCTGTTTGGATATAAGCATGGGTATTGGTCTCTATGCCGGGGGTGATCCGCATTAGGATTTTCACCTCAGCGCCCAAGGCATAGGCCGTCTCCTGCAGCAGCTTGAGTTCGTGGAGATTATCAACTACCACCCGACCTACACGGTGGGTAATAGCCATGGCCAATTCAGAAGGAGATTTGTTATTGCCGTGGAAATAGATGCGCTCAGGTGGGAAGTCGGCTGATAATGCAGTATAGAGTTCTCCACCGGAGACCACATCTAGGGAGAGCTGCTCGTCATCGATAATCCTGCAGATCGCAGAAGTAAGCAGTGCCTTGCCCGCGTAGATTACTTCACTACCGGGCATATAATGACTGAAAGCCCGGCGGTATTCCCTGGCTTTCTGGCGCAGCGCGGCTTCATCTATTACATAAAGCGGTGTCCCGTACTGGTGGGCTAGTTCCACCGTATCACAGCCACCGATGAGCAGATGACCCTTATGGTCAATGCTCATGGTCCCCCGCAGTTTCATCCTCTAGCCCCCTTGTTTTCCCAGCTGCAAGAGCAATTTATGTCTAATAATAACACAGCTGCTGCAGGTGGTCAATCGGACTATGGTACGCTTCCTCCTGTTCCCAGCGGCCGCACCGGGACCCCCAGGAGGCGATGAGTCTCCCATCCATGGAAATTTTGACAATCTCGCAGTGGTTGGCGCAGTGGGAGCATTCAAAGCTGCCGGCGCTGTAATGGGCTTGACTTACACCAAATCCTCGGAAGTTAGTCTCTTGACCGTTCTCTTCTATATGTCTTTTCGCCAGAAGGGCCGCCCCCACAGCCCCCATCACGTCAAAGGCCGGGGGCACGACCACAGGATACCCCAGCTCATCCTCCAGAGCTTTGTGCATACCACGATTAGCTGCTACTCCCCCCTGAAAAAGCACCGTCGGTCGAATCTCTTTGCCCTTAGCAACATTATTTAAGTAATTCCGCACCATAGCGGCACATAAGCCCGCTAGAATGTCTGGAACACTGTGGCCCATTTGCTGTTTGTGGATCATGTCGGATTCGGCAAAGACAGTACAGCGGCCTGCGATCCGTACCGGGTTCTTTGCCTCGAGGGCGATTTCGCCAAACTCGGCGATGGGGATTCCCAGCCTAGCTGCCTGCTGATCCAAGAAGGAGCCGGTGCCAGCTGCACAGACAGTGTTCATGGCAAAATCGGTGACTACGCCTTCCCGGAGAATGATAATCTTGGAATCCTGCCCACCGATTTCGATCACAGTCTGGACATCGGGACAAAAATGAGTAGCCGCTACTGCGTGGGAGGTGATCTCATTCTTGACTATATCAGCACCGGCGATAGCCGCGGCTAAGCGGCGGCCGCTGCCGGTGGTACCTACGCCCCTGATCTGGATGCCCGGCAGCTTCTGGTAAACCTGGGCCAACCCAGCCTGCACTGCAGGGATGGGCCTTCCCTGGGTGCGGAGATACTCCTTGTGATACACCTCCCTAGTGCTATTGATTACCACCAGATTGGTACTGACAGAACCAACATCAATCCCTAGATAATAATCCCCGTAAGCTTCTTTCATTGCAGCCAAGGCTCAACCTCTCTTCCTAGCTTTGTGATTTTCTCTCCCCGCCTATGGCCTGGTGTAGTATGCTGCCGGCACAGGTCTCTCCCTTAGGGGATGAACACCAGTCTTCATCCGGCGGCTTGCCAAGAGATCGACAAAGGCCTCCAGCCTGGTGCGGATACCGGCAATACCGGTATGCTCATCAACCACCACCGTGAGAATGGGCAGCTGGTAATCCTTACCCACCGAGGGGAGTATGCTTTGGGCAACGATTTCCGGCATGCAGGTAAAGGGCAGGATATGAACGATACCATCTACACCCTCCTGGGCCAATTGCACAGTGTGGGCAACCGACTCTAGGCCGTGGCCGCCGACAAAATGATGAAGGTACGGTCTTGCCCAACGGAAGAGCTCTGCCTCCCTCTGTTTCCGGAAGGCCGACAGCACCAGATGGTGGAGAATCCAGTGGCTAAACCAAATCTTGCGCCGCACCACGACTCCCATTTCTCCCAGCTGTTCCTCTAGACGGAAATTCACGAAGGGTTCCAATATGGTGTAAATCTCCCCCACGACACCGATGGTAAGAACCGGACGCTGCCGATCCTGCGCTACCGACAGAATCCATGCCATACCGCTTCTTAGGGCCCTTCTTACTAGGTCTACACTATTGGCCCGGTCCACCTCCCGATACGCCTGTTCCAACGCCTCGGTGGTGCTGCCAGCACTTATCTCATATGGTCTTACCGCCAAACTCAACTGCTCAAGGCGATCGCATGCAACCAGCTTCTCCCAGAAAAGCCGCAAGGTGCGGCCAATCTGAGCAACGCTTACACCTTGGGTCAGAAACTGGAGCCTCTCCAAGAGCAGTCGCCACCCGCTGGCGGGAGGTTCCAAAATGATCATCTCCATCTCGCAGCCTATATCCCGCAAGATTTCCTGCTGAACATAAGCATAAAAACCGAACCGACAGGGTCCGATTCCTCCGGCCATAATAATGGTGTCTGCTCCTAGTTCCGCTGCTTCCAGGTAATTGCCGATATTAATCTTGAGAGGCAGACAGGCGGACTCCGGCGCATAGCGGGTTCCCAAGTTCAGAGTCTTTTGGGTGCAAGGCGGTGCTACCACAGCCTCATGACCTAGGCCGGTAACTAGAGCCCGAAAGGGAATGTATGCTGTTCCCATATGGGGAAAGGTGACTTTCATCGCGCTCGCCTCCACCTGAGCATGTCCACAAAAGCTTCCAAACGGGTCACGATTCCTGCTTCTCCGGTATGTTCATCTATATTGAGAATCAACTGAGGGATCTGGGAGCGGCGGCGGACAGTACGTTGCACCAATTCAGCAGTCAAGGAATCTGTCCCACACCCAAAGGCAGTTATGTAGATGATTCCATCAACGGACATCTCAGTATACTCCCAGGCGGCTCCTAGGATCCGCCGTCCTGAAGTCCAGAACATTCTCTTTGGGAAACGACTTGCCTGTTGTTCTATCCTGGCGGGAGAAAGCATGTCGGCAGTGAACACCTGGGCTCCCATGCCCTGTAACCTGCTAACAGCGTCCATGCTGGCAAACTTGTCGTAGACAACGTAGCTGTGGCCCAGAAGTCCAATGCGAAGGTTAGCCGCCCTGGAAGAAGGCTCAACGGTCAGTCCTGCCTCTTGGTCGAGACCCAACTCCTCACGGTATTCAGCCGGCCAATGTCCTGCCTGCAGGTATGATTCATAACGATTTTGAGCCGCGACGGCTTCCTTCCAGGCCCTCCGGGTTTCCGAAATGGTGCATCCCAGCCCAGTTCCCAACCTGTCCAACTCGCGCTGGAACAACCGCGGAGAGTGGGTCAGATTAACCACTGGGTCAATAAACCGATCTGCACTCGGAAAGGCGGCGGCCATCATATCCGGCAGGCCCATAAACTTGGGACATATATATTCTTTTGGCGCCACGCTGACCAGCCGGGGTAGGAAGATCCTGTCTACACCGGCCTCAATCAGCCACCGAATATGGCCGTAAAAAATCTTTACCGGCAGACAGGTACCGTCCACCGCCAAGCCGACTCCGTCGTTGACGATAGTCTGGTTGGTTGGCGGCGATACCACCAGCTCTACCCCTAGGTTAGATAGGAACACTCTCCAAAGGGGGAAATAGTCGTGGTATGCAAGGGCCCTGGGGATGCCCACTGTAG
>JAAZHE010000025.1 GCA_012510855.1 Bacillota bacterium
CCGTTGGCGGCGGTTGCCTGGACTACATAGTCCTTTGTATTGACCTCTATAGATTGCTGATTACAATTTGCCAATGCAGTTACCTCTCTCTCAATACCAAGAGCTTGGCTGACTTTATTTCATGAAGTATTGTACCACATGGCTCTAGAGAAAGTTAATCAGTTAACTTATTGTGAAATCCATCACTAGCCCATTGTGCTTTCCCCGCCCACATGGTATCATGGGGTTGTGAAAAAAGGTACGAACTTGGAAAAGAGGGCTTGATATGCTCACCATCGCTGTGTGTGTCGGCAGCTCCTGTCATCTCCGAGGCTCCTATGAAGTGATTTCCCGATTTCAGGCCTTGATTCGCCGGTGGGAGCTGCAGGAGTTGGTAGAGCTCAAGGGCGTTTTCTGTATGAACCACTGCACTGGAGAGGTGTCGGTCAGGATCGATGACGGGCCGGTAATAGCTGTTTCTGTCGATGGTGTAGAGGAGGTCTTCCGGCAGGAGATCTTGCCGAGGTTGGGGGTGAGCTAGTGGGGGTCTTGACCACAATAGAGACTGAGTGTAGGGACTGCTACAAATGCGTGCGGGGTTGCCCGGTCAAGGCCATTAGAGTTAATACAGGCCATGCCCAGATTTGGGAGGAACAGTGCATTCTCGATGGCCATTGCATTGGTATCTGTCCGCGGCAGGCCAAGCGGGTTAGAGACGATCTGCCGACTGTTCAGGCATTACTGACTGGGGAAGAGGCTGTGGCGGTGAGTCTTGCGCCTTCTTACGTCTGTGCCTTTGATTTGCCTGATCCGGGATGTCTGGTCACCGCTCTTCGCAAGCTGGGGTTCAAATATGTTTCCGAGACTGCCGTCGGCGCAGATCTGGTAGCTGTAGCCCATGCTGCTTACTTGCGGGAGCGTCCTAAGAAGGAGCCGAGGATTACCAGCTCTTGTCCCACTATCGTAAACCTCATTGAGAAGCATTACCCGGAAGCGATACCCTATCTTGTGCCGGTCATTTCGCCCATGGTGGCCCATGCCCGCCTGCTCCGCAGTCGGTATGGTCCCGAAGTGAAGGTGGTGTTTATCGGGCCGTGTGTTGCCAAGAAGGCTGAAGCGGAAGAGGCGCAGTTTGCCGGAGACATTGCCGCAGTACTCACCTTCGCTGAGCTAGAAAAATGGCTGAAACAGGAGAACATCAATCCCGCTGAGCTGCCGCCGGAACGCTGTGATACTTTTGGTTCCAATTGGGCAAGGCTTTTCCCCCTGGCCGGCGGGCTGCTTCGTACCGCGGGTCTCAGTACGGATATGTTGGCAGAGCAGATGGCTACTGTCACTGGAGTTGATGAGTGCAAGTCACTTATCAGCCATCTTTGTAAAGGAAATGATCTAGCCCTCGATTTGATAGAGATGCTGGCCTGTGAAGGGGGCTGCATTGACGGCCCCTGCATGGTGGATTCCGCCGGAAGCATAGCCAGACGGCAGCGCATGATCAGATACGTAAAAAGTGCCGCTTCCTCGAGGGCTCTGGGAACTGAGGACGATATCGATGCAGATCACGGTCTAGAATCTGGGGACGGCGGCGATGAGATAGGCGGAAGCCTTCCCACATGGCTGTTTAGGACCTATACAGATAAGAAGTTGCGGCTTCCGGAACCATCGGAGGAAGAACTGCGGGAGATCCTAGCCGCCATCGGTAAGCGGGCACCGACAGATGAACTCAACTGCGGAGCCTGTGGATATGATTCTTGCCGGGACAAGGCCCGAGCTGTTTATTTAGGGGTAGCTGAGAGTGAAATGTGCATGCCTTATATGCGGGCTAAAGCTGAATCCTTGGCCGATGTAATCATCACATCGACGCCCAATGGGATTATCGTAGCCGATGACAGGATGTCCATTTTGGCATTAAATCCCGCTGCTGAAAGCATGTTTGGATGCCGGGCCATCGATTACTTGCATCAACCTTTGGCGAAGCTGATGCCCACAGACAGTTTCAGCCGGGCACTACAGCACCGCCGGCTCATTAAGGAGTCGAGGGAGTATCCGGAATACGGTTTAATCCTCCAGCAATACATTTTCACCCCTGAGGATCAGGATGTTGTAATCGGCATTTTTACAGATATAACCGCCGAGAAGAGACAGCAGGCTGAGCTGGACCGTCTCAAGGCGACCACCCTGGAGCGAGCCCAGGAGGTCATTAACCGCCAGATGCGGGTAGCGCAAGAGATTGCGGGACTGCTGGGAGAAACCACCGCTGAAACGAAGGTCTTGCTATCTCAACTGATGCGCTTGATACAGGATGGTGATAACCAATGATGCAGTTGGCTGTTGCTGAGCCGTTGCAGAGTCCAAAGTACATTATTGAAACAGGGACTGTATCCCTCAATAAACACGGCGAAGAGCTGTGCGGCGATAATGTGGTTATCTCCCGCCGGCCTGATTCTGTGATCATAGTGCTGTCCGACGGCCTGGGAAGCGGAGTCAAGGCCAATATCTTGGCTACCCTTACGACCAAGATCGCAGCAACTATGCTGGAGATGGGGGCATCCTTGGAAGAAGTGGTGGAGACGGTAGGCCATAGTTTGCCCAAGTGTAAGGTGCGGGATTTGGCCTATTCGACCTTCACTATCCTGCAGGTCTGTTCCAACGGCCGAGTGTATATGGCGGAATTCGACAATCCCGCGGTGTTCTATCTTCACAAGGGTAAGATCACGGAAATCCTTAAGACGGAGCGGCAGATCGGCGACAAAAAGGTCAAAGAGGCTACATTTCAAGGGGAAGTGGGAGATTTTCTGGTGGCCATTTCCGACGGTGTCGTCCACGCGGGTATTGGCGGGGTTTTGAACTTGGGGTGGCAGTGGTCCAACGTCGCTCGCTTCTTGGAGAAAACCGTCAGCCGCGAGCGCAGCGCGCTCAATGTGGCTCAGCGTCTGGCCGATGTCTGCCAACATCTTTACGCTGGGAGGCCGGGAGATGACGCCACAGTGACGGTGGCCCACATCCGCCGTCCCCGGCATTTGACGCTAGCAGTAGGCCCTCCTAAGCGGCCCCAGGATGATTCCCGCATGGCCAGACTGCTGGCTGCGGCGCCGGGCAAGCGGGTTGTTTGCGGCGGCACCACCAGCAACATCATTGCCAGGGAGTGGCAGGTTCCCTTGGAGGTGGACCTGCGCTACTGCAGTCCCCAAATACCACCCCTAGGCCGGATTCCCGGCGTTGACCTGGTGACTGAAGGGATTATCACCATTTCCAGCGCCTTAGAAAAACTGAAAGCGCTGTACGAAGGCCGAGCAATGGCCGAAATCCTCACCGGCGAAGATGGAGCTAGTCGCCTTGCCAAGCTGTTGTGGGAGAGCGACAGTGTTCACTTCCTGGTAGGTAGAGCCATCAATCCCGCTCACCAGAACCCCGAACTACCTCAGGGGTTGGCACTAAAGGAACAAGTGATTAATGAACTTACCCACTGTATTGAAAAAGCCGGCAAAGAAGTCCAGGTGACTTCTTTTTAGGGATAGATTTCCAGCAGCGCTACAAAGTTAGAAAGGATGATACCAGTGGCTAAGGCCTTGTCCATGGAAACACGGGACCGCAGCAGCGAAAATATGGTTGCTGTCCAGGAGCACCGCTTTGAGAAGGTTAATGAGATAATTGCTCGTCATAAAGGGAAAAAGTCTGAGTTAATTTCCATCCTGCAGGAAGTCCAGAATGAGTACCGGTACTTGCCCGAGGAGATTCTGACATACATCGCGACGGCTCTGGATATTTCACCGGCAACAGTCTATGGAGTGGCAACATTCTATGCTCAGTTTTCCCTAGATCCGCTGGGGAAATACGTGATCAGAGTATGTGATGGCACCGCTTGCCACGTGCGGAGCTCCCAACGGGTGTTGGATGCCATTCGCAAGAAGGTTGGACTAGCTGAAGGCCAAAAGACCACCAAGGATTTGGGATTCACTGTGGAGACCGTTTCCTGCCTAGGTGCGTGTGGTTTAGCTCCTGTGGTGATGATTAATGACGAAGTTTACGGGAGTATGACGCCGGAGGCCATCACTGAGATCATAGACACCTTGCAGAAACGGGAAGGGGATGCGCAATGATTGAGACTGCGGCCATGTTGGCAGCTATTCGCCAGGAAAAGCAAAAGGAGCTGGGACTTGTAAAACAGCGGTTGTTGGTCTGTGCCGGTACCGGTTGTGTTGCCGGCGGTTCGCTTAAAGTCTATGAGAGACTAAAGCAGGCTGTGGCGGATAGGGGACTGGCTGTCTCGGTGGAGCTGAACGGAGAAGGAAAAGCAGAGCAACAAGCCGGGATAGCTGTCAAAAAGAGCGGTTGCCACGGCTTTTGCGAGAAAGGGCCCTTGGTGAGGGTTGAGCCTGAGGGGATTCTTTATGTTGGAGTGAAGCCAGAAGATGCCGATGATATGGTGGACGCTCTGGCAAATGGCGGAGTTGTGGAACGACTTCTGTACAAGGACCCCAATACCGGAGAAGTCTTTGTCCGAGAAGAGGACAACCCCTTCTACCGACAGCAGGAAAGGCTGGCTCTTGCCAACTGTGGGGTCATCGATCCCGAGGACCTTTGGGAGTACATTGCTAGAGACGGTTACGCCGCTCTAGCTAAGGCCGTCACAGAAATGACTCCCGAAGAAGTGTGCCAGGAGGTTTTAGCCGCGGGGCTGAGGGGCCGTGGGGGTGGAGGTTTTCCAACCGGCCGCAAGTGGCTGCTTACCCGCCAAGCCCCCGGCCATCAGAAGTACGTCATCTGCAATGGAGATGAAGGCGACCCCGGAGCCTTTATGGACCGCAGTCTCATGGAAGGCGATCCTCATCGGATAATTGAGGGTATGCTGATTGCCGGCTATGCCATTGGAGCAAACCAAGGTTATGTGTACATGCGGGCAGAATACCCCCTGGCCGTTCAAAGAATGCGAAAGGCACTAGATGCCGCAAGGAGCCAAGGACTCTTAGGTGAGAATATCCTGGGCAGCGGCTTCAGCTTTGATATCCTCATTAAAGAAGGAGCGGGAGCCTTTGTATGCGGGGAGGAAAGCGCCCTCATCGCCTCCATTGAAGGTGAACGGGGAATGCCGAGGCCAAAACCACCGTATCCTGCCCAAAGCGGCCTATGGGGATGTCCAACATTGATCAATAACGTGGAGACCTTTGCCAATGTGCCTCCCATTATTCACCGGGGTGCCGATTGGTTTAGGGAGCGGGGGTCAGAAAACAGCCCTGGGACCAAGACCTTTGCTATTACCGGAGCAGTGGCCAATACAGGTCTAATCGAGGTTCCCATGGGCAAGACCTTGCGGGAGGTCATATTCGAAATCGGCGGCGGTGTCAGGGGCAACCGGAAGTTTAAGGCTGTACAGATCGGCGGCCCCTCCGGCGGCTGTCTGACTGAAGCCCATCTTGATCTCCCCCTAGATTTCGATTCTCTCCAGAAGGCTGGTGCCATGGTTGGTTCCGGCGGGCTGGTGGTCATGGATGATACAACTTGTATCGTTGAGGTTGCCCGGTTTTTCATGGACTTCACCCAGAACGAATCCTGTGGCAAGTGTGTTCTCTGCCGTGAAGGAACTAAGCGGATGCTGGACATCCTGCAGCGGATCGTCAACGGTGAAGGTACACTAGAAGATCTAAAGGACTTGGAGGAGATCGGTGAGGCCGTTAAGGAAGGCTCTCTATGCGGCCTCGGCAAGACGGCACCAAATCCCGTCCTTACTACGCTGCAGTACTTCCGGGATGAGTACTTGGCCCATGTAGTCGACCGCCGCTGTCCAGCAGGGGTCTGCCAGGGCCTCAAGGTTTACAAGATTATTGCCGATGAGTGCAAGGGCTGCAGCAAGTGTGCTCGGGTATGTCCCGTAGGTGCTATTTCCGGCAAGGTGCGGGAACCCTTTGTCATCGACAACGAGAAGTGCATCAAGTGCGGTGCCTGTAAAGACGCCTGCCGTTTCGGGGCTGTGGAGGAGGTTGCTTAAATGGGCCAGACAATGATAGTTGACGGAAGACCCGTAGAGTTAAACGGAGAGAAAAACATACTGGAGGTTGTCCGGAAAGCCGGGGTAGACCTGCCCACTTTCTGCTATCATTCCGAGCTGTCTGTATATGGCGCTTGTCGGATGTGTTTGGTAGAAACGGGTGATGGGAGGATAGTGGCAGGCTGCTCGACATCGCCTGCACCTGGTCTGGAGGTTAAAACCACCACCCCTCGGGTCCAGAAGATCCGGAAGATGGCACTGGAGCTTTTGCTGGCCAATCACGACCGGGATTGCACTACTTGCGAAAAAAACGGCAGCTGTAAGCTGCAAGACTTGGCGCAGCGGTTTGGCATCCGCCATATCCGGTTCGGTCAGCGGGACGTGAAGGTGGATATTGATGATTCTAGCCCGTCCTTAGTGCGGGATCCTAATAAATGCATCCTCTGCGGTGATTGTGTCAGAATGTGTCAAGAAGTGCAGGGGATTGGGGTCTTGGATTTCGCTCACCGGGGTTCGAAGATGACTGTCACCCCTGCCTTCGGCAAGAAAATGGCTGAGGTAGACTGTGTTAACTGCGGCCAGTGTGCTGCCGTGTGCCCCACAGGTGCCCTGGTAATCAAGAAGCAGACAGACCAAGTGTGGCAGGCTCTCCAGGATCCTAATAAGACAGTTATTGCCCAGATAGCCCCGGCAGTTAGAGTGGCAGTTGGCGAGACCTTTGGCCTACCTCCAGGAGAGAACACCCTTGGGAAACTTACAACTGCTCTCCGGATGATGGGCTTTGATAAGGTCTTCGATACCAGCTTTGCCGCGGATCTTACCGTCATGGAGGAAGGTACTGAATTCCTCGCCCGGCTTAGGGAAGGCGGCAGCATGCCCCAATTCACCTCCTGCTGTCCGGCATGGGTAAAGTACGCGGAGCAGTATTATCCGGAAATGCTGGATAACCTATCCACATGCCGTTCGCCTCAGCAGATGTTCGGCTCCTTGGCCAAGAAGTTCTATGCCAAGGAATTGGGGATCAGTCCGGAGAATCTGATAGTTGTGAGCATTATGCCCTGTACCGCAAAGAAATTTGAGGCTCAGCGGCCGGAGTTCGTCACCGATGGAACTCCGGATGTGGATTTTGTGCTGACAACCCAAGAGATTATCCAGATGATCCGGGAATCAGGTCTTGATTACCCCAATCTGGAAAGCGACTCTTTGGATATGCCCTTCGGCTTCAGTTCCGGCGGCGGCATTATTTTCGGCGTGACTGGAGGCGTTTCCGAAGCTGTACTAAGGGCGGCCCATTACCTGTTATTGGGGAAAGAGCTGGAGCAGGTGAACTTTACCGATGTGCGGGGTATGGAAGGACTGCGGGAAGCAGAAGTAGATCTAGATGGGAAAACCATCAGACTAGCCATCGTTCACGGCCTGCAGCAGGCTGAGCAGCTCTTGGAGGCCATCAAAGCTGGCGAGGTTGATTACCACTTGGTTGAAGTAATGGCCTGTCCCGGAGGCTGCGTAGGTGGTGCAGGACAGCCGGTGGGGACTAATTCCGAAGTTAGAAGGGCACGGGCTGAAGGGATCTACACCGCTGATAAGGCACAGCAGCTGCGGAAATCTTATCAGAACCCCTTAATCCAGGCTGTCTATAAAAAATGGCTGGGCAGCCCCAATGGAGAGACGGCCCATGCGGTGCTCCATACCACCTACAACGAGCGGCGGCGGATCAATAGCGACAGCATCAGCCTCAGCGACAATAAAGGGCAGAAGCGCTTAACGGTAGACGTTTGCGTAGGAACCTGCTGCTACCTGAAAGGTTCCTATGATGTCCTGCAGGACCTGAACCGGCGCCTGCGGGCAGCGGACCTGGAAGATAAGGTAGATATTAGAGCCACATTCTGTTTTGAAAACTGCGGGTCCGGCATTAACGTTAAAGTAGGAGACACACTTTACAGCGGTATGTCTCCAGCAAAGACCGGTTTTCTCCTTGATACTATCACCAAGGAGCTGCAGTCCTAGTAGGAAGGTGTTCCAGGTAAACACTCCCCGACTGCCTTAGAAGGGGCAGTCGGGGAGTATGGCAGGAACACAAGGATCGATTAGCAGGGGAGTTCACTAACGTCTTTCAGGAGGAATGGCCGATGGGCGGAATAATCAGCATCCCTAAGCGAACTTTGGAGCGGCTACCTGTCTATTACCGGGTCCTGACTCAATGCCTTGCCGAAGGTATGGAGTATATATCCTCCGGAGAGTTAGGGGATAGGGCAGGATTTGACAATGCCCAGGTACGGAAGGATCTGAACCACATTTGGAGCGGAGGCCGCCCCGGACTCGGGTATGAAATAGCCAAACTGGCAGAGTGTCTGGCGGATTTTCTTGGGTTGAACAACACAACCGATGCGGTGTTGGTAGGTGCAGGGCGTTTGGGTACGGCTCTAGCTGGGTATCCGGGTTTCAGCGGTTATGGGTTGAACATTGTGGCTGTATTTGATTGCGATCCGGAAAAAACTGGGGGTAGGATAGGGGACATTCCCATTATGCCTGTGGCAAAACTGCCTGATCTTATTAGACGCCTCGGCATCAAACTGGGGATCATCACAGTGCCGGGAGAATCAGCTCAAGAGATCACCGATGTCATGGTTGCAGCTGGGATCTTGGCCATTTGGAACTTTGCTCCTGTGCGGCTGCAGGTGCCTGAGGGTGTCTTGGTTCGGAACGAAGACTTGGCTGCTAGTTTGGCCACATTGTCATACTATCTGAGGCAGCACAGCCTGGCAAAGGAGAAAGGGCAGACTTTAGATAGTACAGCAGCCGAGGGCAATTAATAGGCGGGTCCCCCACTGGGGTACCAAGGACTGCCGGTGCGGGGACTAGGGCTCGAACAGAAGTCTCTGCTCAAAGTCCAAGGTGAGAAGCTCAGTCAGCCAGATGAGGAATTCCGCCACCTCATCGGAGGTCTTGTCTTGGGTCCATCCCGTTTCTTCTAGGGTTCTCAAGACCAGGTTCGATACGTGTTGAGCAAACCTCTCGGCATAGGTCTCCAGCAAAGACTCCGATGCCTCTTCATCTGTGGCGCAGAGCAGCCTGTTGTACAGGCGAAAGGCCTGTAGGTACAAGCGCTCATCACCTTGCTGTTTAGCCCGTAGGTATATTTCCCTGAGTTTGGCTAGGGTTTCTTGTTTTACCTCGACCTGGGGGCCTAGGAGAGAACACTCTAGCTGATTCATATGCTCATAGATGTGATCAACGATCTCTTCCGGCTTAGGCATCTCCATGGAAAAGCCTCCCTGATCATCTACAAGATCTCATACTATATATTTACAGATGTTTAAAGACTCTCCTGCTGGAGAAGGACTGGTTCTGCCGATTCGTATGCCTATCAGTTTCCTCTTGCGAAACAGAAGATGCAGGTGGGTTGTGGTAGACTAGGCTAGTAAAGGGATGAAGCTGTAGGGACCATCTTCTCCCAGCTTCCGCTAGCTTATACAAGGCCGGGATGGAAAGCTACCCCACAGGTACGAGTTCTGCGCCCTGGGGAGAAACTTGACCAGCTCCACTACGGCAGAGCATTGGCCCTTTGCCTGGCGCAGGGAGACCCGGTAATGGTCGACCAAAGAAGAGACTGCCAGGAGATCGATATCCTTGTAAAAATCTTGCTGGTCCAAGGCGGGGTGGGTTGTCACTCTACTGCGGCAGAAGCACTTGCCTATTGTACCGCAGAAAATGGTGATTCGATCAGGGGTTAGCGAGATAACCAGCTTCAGCTCTTTAGCACACAGATGGCGATGGGCAAAATAGATCAAGTTGCGGCAGGCATCGGTCACTGCCACCTTATACCCTACTACCTCGCAGACACTCAGTCCCAGCTTGTCAAATAGATCGCTGATGGTTAGCCGGAGAATTGTCAGATACTGCTCCTTGAGGGGAACAACGAGTTCTACTTTATCAACGCAGCCGTGTTCAAAGTGCTTTTCCATTCAGTTCGCCTCTCTGGCTCCTTCTATGGTTAGTTCACCCCAATCTTACCCGGTAACTCCAGATTTGAAACAGCAGCCTCATCTGGCTGGTTACCTCAGTCTCGCTGCCCATCAGGACGAGTCGTGGGCATTTATATGCTTTGCTCTATAACCTTCAAGAACGATGTGGAAATATACGGAGGCAGCAGACCAAATAGTGCGGCGCGCTCCACAATAAATAGAAAACAATGGATAAAATAAGGTTATACAGAATGCTGGAAAAATATGGGGAATTCAGTTCTAACCAAATCGACATGGACAACCTTCAAGAACCTGTATAATAACATTACTCCTACAGCAAAGGGAACATGGGGGAAATAGCTGAGGGAAGGAAGCCCATGAAACACAGACTAAAGGTCTACACCCCAAGGTTTTCCGGCGAAGTAAAGCTTTTGAAGAAACTGGGCCGATTGCTGGCAGGCTGGCTCAGGAGTCTTATGACAACGATAGTTCAGGGGAGACTGCCTCTTCTCAGCCTTCTGGCTTATCTACTGGGTAGAGCTCCCC
>JAAZHE010000232.1 GCA_012510855.1 Bacillota bacterium
CGACAGACGGTGAAGAATCAACCTCTCCCCAACCCACGATTCCGTTATCTGTGGTCACTTTCACTAACAGCAAGTCTTGTGTGCCATCACATCGTTCAGCAACCTCGGGTAAGCGAAGCTCTATGCATTCTACTGCAGCAATCTTCACATGGGTTCCCTCCAATGAGAAAGATGAACGCAGATCAGCAGAGTCTACATCCACTCTATGGGTAGAGTCAGTGCCGCGGTGAATCCTCCGTCAACTTTCAGAATACTTCCGGTAACATAGTCAGCATCATCAGATGCGAAATAGGCAACTGCCTTGCCTATATCAGCTGGAGTTCCCATTCTTCCCCAGGGAAGCTGTTTACCCAACTGTGCCAACTGTTCATCGGTATTCCATCTGCGCTCTCCCGGAGTATCGATCCAACCGGGAGCAACCACATTGACGTTGATGCGATACTCTGCTAGTTCGTTAGCCATTGAACGGGCTAAATGGTTAATTCCGGCTTTGCACATGTTATAGGCTATAGCATTCTTGAAAGGCGCCTCAGCATGGATGGAGCTGATGAAAATGATCTTTCCTCCTCCACCAGACTCCACCATATGCTGACTTGCCAACTGTGCTACTCTGAACGCGCCCAATAGAGTCACCTCTATGGTCTTCCTGACCTCCTCAATATCGGCATCCAGAATTCCCATATGTACTTCATAAGCAACATTGGAGACTAGAATGTCAAGACGTCCAAAACGGCTGATAGTCCTGGTAACCAGATTATCGACATCGCTAAGAATTCCCATGTCAGCCTGGACGAGGAGAGCTTCAACACCAAGCTCTTCTATCTTTGCGACTGTCTCTTCAGCTTCCTTTCGATCATTAAGATAGTTTACACATATATTGGCCCCTTCCTCAGCCAAGGCGAGGGCACATCCCCTGCCAATGCCTCTTCCGCTTCCAGTGACCAACGCAACGCGGTTTTCCAATCGCTTTTCTTTCATGGCCTATCACTCCAATGACAACTCCGTTTCTTATTTGCTTAATGAACCAAGCAAGGTTATTTCTGCTTACCACTTGACTAGTGGCACATAATTCCCAGAAAACGTGATTGAGTTTTGTTATATACTTCTGTTTTATTCTTATTTCTCCGTGTCAATTTGAAATTCCTCTGTTCGTCGAAATACATTCTCTTTACAGTAAGAGGGATTGTCTAGACAATCACGTATAATAGTATTGAATCATTCGAAGTATGTGGTTGGTGACGCAGAGAAAGTGCGCAAAAAGTCAACCAGTCTGACAATCAACAATGATGCCCTGGGAGGGTTACTAGTGAAGCGCTTGAAGGGGATTGTAGTTCCAATCGTCACTCCTTTCGATGATAGCGGACGAGTGGACATCGAAGCCTTGCAAAACCTGTGCGAATACCTTATTGAAAACGGAGTCCATGGCATTTATCCTTGCGGTACTACTGGGGAAGCTGTTCTGCTTACCATGGAGGAGAGAAAGACTGTCGCTGAGGTTGTAGTTCGGGAGGTCAACGGCAGGATACCGGTTTTTGTTCACGTAGGTGCAGCTTCAACACAAGAGGCCATGGATTTAGCAAGACACGCTGTGGAGATCGGTGCCGATGGCATAGCGGCAGTGACGCCCTATTATTTCGCACTTTCACAGAGTGCATTAATTAGGTATTACGAACAGATCATCTCAGTAATTCCCAGTGACTTTCCCCTCTATCTCTACAATATTCCAGGCTATACAGGAAACGATATAGCACCAGCAACAGCCGCTTATCTAGCGCGGAAGCACTCCAACATTGTTGGTATCAAGAACACCATGGCTGATATACTCCGTGCCCAGGAGTATTTGGAGTGTAGAGAGGGTTTTTCCGTTCTGATGGGAAACGATATGTTGACAGCAATGGGAGTTATGATGGGATGTGATGGCACAGTTTCAGCAAGCGCCCAGGTGGCTCCTCACCTTTTTGTTAAGCTGTATGACGCTGCGGCCGCTGGAGACTGGGAGTTGGCTCTCGCTTTGCAAAAGCAAGCAGCAGAAGTAACTCGACTGTTGGAGAACGGCACGAACATATCCTTGTGCAAGTACGCCATCGCACACAGAGGGATCCCAGTAGGCGACATTAGAGAGCCATTAGAAAGAGTCTGCAGAAAGAAAGCAGCAGAGGTTATGACCAAGATTGATGAGTTGGGTGTTTGCTAAGGACTATTACGTAAGCGTCAAAACGATCACACCTTGACATTAAGTGAATAAGTCAACGAGCGACACTGGGTGGCTAGGGATGGGCACGAGGACTGCATGAAAAGGCCCCTATCTCCCGGCAGTAGGGGCTAGAAAGACTCTATCATTACTTGGAAGTGCGACAATACTCCGGCAGGGTCTCTGACCAGGGCAGGAATTTGTCTAGGTCTTCTGAGCTGGCGTTAGGGAGCTCTGTAAATAGGTATTTCAAGTACTCGA
>JAAZHE010000233.1 GCA_012510855.1 Bacillota bacterium
GAGGGATTCGAACCCTCGCTAGAGCTCACGCCCTACTACAGGTTTAGCAAACCCGCCCCTTCAGCCAACTTGGGTACTCCTCCGCGGCCGATGTTTCAATTGTTGCATAGTGTATTTTAACACACAGACAATTCCCTGTCAATAAGAAGGGCCAAACTAACAGCGCCAGGCAGTTAATACCTGTGGATGAGTCACCGAGGGACTAAACCTATCATACAGTCTTTACTTCGACAAATCAAGGGGTTCCAGGTAACTTTCAGTATAAACCAGAAGTTGACTCGGAAGGTAGGGACCGCCAGTCACCCATAGGGCAGCTGGCGGTGGGAAGTCCGGGCATCATGCAGACTTCCTGTGCAGCCCACTTACCCCTATATTGTAGTCGTCCCCTCTTCATTGGTGATCACTTTGAGGATATTGACCTCTTCACCGGTCTCAGCACTGACATATACTATATAAGGCTCTCCATCTCCGCTCACGCCCTTGAATTCGTAGCAGAAGGCTTCTTTGAGGTCTTCTGTGGGAATGATGGCCAAACGGGTGGAAGAGATCTTGAGCTCTGGACTCACCGCTGCTCTGGCCTCTTCCGCACTGATTTTAGGTTCAGGGATATCCCGTTCATGGTGAGACATGACGTATCCTAGAGCTTCATAGCCCACGACCTCGCCGTTGTCCAAGGCGACATTGACTTTGATGAGATCTGGGTAAACTAGCACATCATCAATCTCCGGCGCAAAGGGGATCACTGCGATATTGTCCGCACGGGTAGCGTATGTAGGTACCATGTTCTTGAATCCTTTGCTGGCCAGAAATTCGGTAGCCTTGGCCCCCGCCTCTTCTAGATCCATGGTGGCATCGTCTACTGAGCGGAAATTGATCATGTTGAGGATGTGACCGCCCTTCCGGCTGATATCCACAGTAGCCACTACCCCCCGCTCGCCTCTAGCTCGGACTACATAGCTGTATCCGGGGATCTTACCGCGAATGTCCGCGGCTTTCTCTAGTGTTGTGCCCTCTTTCAGGGAACTGGGGAGAAAAGCCAGCAACTTTTCTCTCGCTTCCTCTTCGCTTAGCTCAGGCCCCGTCAAACCCTTGGGCTGCTTCTGTTCCACATGGTCAGAGAAGGGACCATCGTAAATTAGGGTTGGGAATTTCTCGATCCCATCATTGATCTTGGTAAAGGGATCGTCTGCCAAAGACTTGGTATCTGAAGGCAGTTTCTTTCGAGATACCCGTTCGAGTTCCGCCCACCGGAGCTGCCCCTGACTCGCCTTGGCATGCACCTCATGGAGATTCTGACTTAGAAAAGTCACCTGCTCCCTCAAGCTTTGCAGTTGTTCCCGCTCTTTGGGAGTGAGGGTTTTACCCAATGTGTGACTGCGCATCAACATGTAAGCGTAATCACCGGACTGGGTTAGGAACTTGGCAATATTCATCAATGTCTCCTGGCCCAAAGGCAGTTGGCTTAAGTTAGCCTGGGCAGTCATGGCTTCCTGCCAGACTGTAGCCAAGTAGCGTACATTTTCCGCCATTCCATTGGCAACCAGCGCCTTAGCCAGGCTGACTTCTATCTTCTCGATGCTGTCCATCAAAGAGTAGAAGGAATTCTGATAGCGGTTAGCAACAGCTATTTCCAAGTCCCTGCGGGCATCATAATGGGAGTAACCCCAAACGGTGGCTCCCACTGCAACCGCTAACAACAAGACAATCACAGGTATCGTCCATCTACCACCCACCGCTGTATCCCCCTTTGCCGTCCACTAGCTCTCTATCTGGCAAACACATGACTGCCTATCTGCGTGATGATGCTCCTCGACCAAATCCACGGATTTACCGGTTTGGAAGGATTCCAAAAGAATATAGCTCCATATGTGGGATCATATCCATTGAGAGCATCCCTCGCTGCCCGGTAGCTTGTGGCGCTGGGTGTCCTACGCCAAATTAATCCGTTAGTAACCGATTCAAAGGCGTGGGGCTGGAAGATCACCCCGCTGAGGGTGTTGGGAAACCGGGGATTCCGCACCCTGTTGAGTATGGTGGCTGCCACTGCCACCTGGCCCGCATAGGGTTCGCCTTCTGCTTCGGCAGCGACTACTCTAGCCAGGAGGTCTACATTATCATTGCGGGAAATCCCCCTGGAAGCCTGAGTCGCCCTAACCCGGGTAGCAGCCGGTGCAGCAGTGCCAAAGCCCAAGGCTGCCCAGGTGCTGGGTCCCACTAATCCATCGGGGGTTAGACCGTTCCGGGCCTGGAACCTCCGGACCGCCTGCGAAGTCTGGGTTCCGAATATGCCGTCTATGCGTCCCCGGTAATAGCCCCAGCTTTGGAGCTTCCACTGAACCAATCGGACATTATAGCCTCTAGATCCCCAGTGCAGCGTTGGTCTCGTCTGGGCTTCCGCCGTATCTGGTACTACTAAGGGTTCAGCTAGTCCCCAAAGCAGCAAGGCAAGCATGACCGCAACCAGTGATAGAGCTATACGCCTCATTCCTCTACCTCCCACTGTAGCTCCTTTGTAGCTCCTTGTAGGTCTTCTATCGCCTACTTAGTTCTGAATTGTACAAGGAGGTTTTGCCTGTAGTGTCTTGCAGTGAGGCTTTTTTTATACTTGCTCTCTGGGATTCTTCTGCAAATCCATGGAAAACAAAGGCTGCGCAAAACGAAAAAATCCCCCCGCACAAAAGGGGGGGAATTGACAGGGAAGTAGGTTTTGGAATTTGGTGGTAGATAGATGAAACTAAAATCTCTCCCGCGCCTGATAATGCGTATGCAGCAGTCTGTGAGATTTTTCGCCCAAAGGCTTGCCGAGGAACTCTTCGTACAGCGTCTGTACAGCTGGGTTATCATGGGACTTACGCAGGGGCATCTGGGCGTCTTCTTCGTAGATGGCTCGGATCCGTTCTTTCCGCTCGGCATTGGTGGATGGGATAGGCTGTCCGCCGCCTCCGATACAGCCGCCTGGACAGCACATGACTTCGATGAAATGGAAATTTGCTTCCTTGGCTCTGATCTTATCCAATAAGGTTTGGGCATGCTTGAGGGAGTGGGCAACAGCCACTTTAATCTCCACAGCCGTGGAATTAGCCCGGGGATTTTCTGCGGCAGCTGCAGCCTCCCGCAAAGGCAGCCGTACAGTCGCTGACTTGATCCCCTCCATACCCCGCACTTCTTCGAAATCCAGCTTTTCCAACTGGGTTCCCGTGACCAGTTCATAGACAGTGCGGAGCGCTGCTTCCATTACACCGCCGGTAGCTCCGAAAATGGCACCGGCTCCGGTGGAAATACCCAAGGGTTCATCGTATTCTTCCTCAGATAGATCCATCAGATCAATCCCTGCCTCCCTGAGCATGCGGCCCAGCTCCCGGGTGGTCAGTACCACATCCACATCGGGATAGCCGCTGGCAGCCATCTCGGGGCGGCCGGCCTCAAACTTCTTTGCTGTGCAAGGCATGATGGATACGACGAATATGTCTTCTGGAGGAATTCCGGCCTTTTCGGCATAATACGTCTTAGCTAAGGCCCCAAACATCTGCTGAGGCGACTTGCAGGTAGAAAGGTGCGGCAGCAAATCGGGATAGTAGTGCTCAATAAACTTAATCCATCCGGGACTGCAGGAGGTAATCATGGGCAAAGTGCCGCCGTTGGAGAGCCGCTCCAACAACTCGCTGCCTTCCTCCATGATGGTCAAGTCGGCACTAAAATCGGTGTCAAAGACCCGGTCAAATCCCAAGTGCCGCAGAGCTGCCACCAGCCGTTTAGTGACTCTGGTGCCTGGAGGCAATCCCATTTCTTCCCCTATGGATACCCGAATCGCTGGTGCCGTCTGCACCACCACATGCTTAGTGGGATTGGACAGAGCTTCCCAAACCAGCTGCGTATCATCCCTTTCGGTGATGGCTCCCGTGGGACACACTAATGCGCACTGACCGCAGTTAACGCAGCTCAATTCCACCAAGCTCCGCCAGAAAGGTGCAGTGACAACAGTGTCAAACCCTCGATTAATTGAATCCAACATGCCTACACCCTGGACTTCGTGGCAAACACTAATGCAGCGGCGGCAGTTGATGCATTTATTGGGATCCCTGACTACCGAAGGCGATAACTCATCTATGAGCAGGCCCCGGTTAACCAAAGGAAACGATATCTCCCGAATCCCCAGCCGCTGAGATAATTCCTGCAGCTCACAATTGAGATTACGGGCACAGTTGAGGCAGTCCTGGGGGTGGTGGGCCAGCATGAGTTCCAGAATGGTCTTCCGCGCTTCCCGCACTCTGGGACTGTTGGTCCTCACCCGCATACCTTCCGACACAGGGTACGCGCAAGCCGGCTGGAGGACCCGCTGCCCCTCTACCTCCACTACACATATGCGGCAGACAGCCTTAATGCTCAGATCGGGGTGGTGGCAAAGGGTTGGGATGTCGATTCCCGCCTTTTGTGCCGCCTCTAAGATTGTAGAACCTGCCGCCACCTCAACAGTCTGCCCGTCGATTGTCAGCTTTACAGTGGCCATTTGCTACCCTCCTCTAAGCACTCTGGCGAGCCTTGCTGCACACCCCAGCTGGGCAGATGCCCTTTGTGATATGGGCCTCATATTCCTCTGGGAAAAACCGCATTGTCGTCAACACCGGGAAAGGAGCTGTCTGCCCCAAGGCGCATAAGGAAGCATCTTCCATGGTCCTGCTCAGGCGTTTGATCAATTCTACATCCTCTTGAGTCGCCTCCATGTGGGCAATTCTCTCTACCAGTTCGTAGAGCCGCTGGGTCCCTTCCCGGCAAGGGGTGCACTGGCCGCATGATTCATGGCGGAAAAACCGCAGGAAAGACAAAACCACATCGATAATGCAGTGGGTATCATCCATGATCAGCAGGGCCCCTGAACCCAAAGCCGAACCGGCAGCAGCCAGAGAATCAATGTCCATAGGCACATCTAGAAGAGCCTCAGGTAAACATCCCCCAGAGGTACCCCCAGTCTGGGCCATCTTGAACTTACGGCCGTTGGGTATACCGCCGCCGATGTCATAGATAATCTCCCGTAAGGTAATCCCCATAGGCACCTCAATCAACCCAGCATTGGTGATATTACCCGTTAAGGTAAACACCTTGGTGCCGGGACACCTCTCTGTACCTATGCTTCTAAACCATTGGGCACCGTTGAGAATGATGGGAGGCACATTAGCTAGTGTCTCTACGTTGTTGACACAGGTGGGCTTTCCCCAAAGCCCCACTGATGCCGGATAAGGCGGCTTATACCTCGGTTCTCCCCGTTTTCCTTCTATGGAATTAATCAAGGCCGTTTCTTCACCGCATACGTAGGCACCGGCTCCCACCTTGATGTCGATATCAAAATCAAAGCCGCTGCCCAGGATGTTTTCGCCCAAGAGGCCGTACTCCCTGGCTTGCTGCAAAGCCTGTGTCAAGCGCTCGATGGATAGGTTGTATTCACCTCGAAAGTATATGTATCCCTTGGATGCTCCGATGGCATATGCAGCAATGGCCATTCCCTCTATCACCGAATGGGGATCTCCTTCCAGAATCAACCGGTCTTTGAATGTACCAGGTTCCCCTTCATCGGCGTTACAGATCAAGTACTTCTCATCACCGGCCGCTTTGAAGGTGAAATCCCATTTCAAACCGGTGGGAAATCCCGCACCACCCCGGCCCCTGAGGCCCGAGTCCTTAATCACCTGGATTACTTCCTGGGGCTTCATATCCCTAAGGACCATACCCAGTGCCTGATACCCGTCACGGGCAATATACTCATCGATATTGTCGGGATCAATGAGTCCGCAATTCCGCAGGACGACCCGTTTTTGGCGGCTGTAGAAATCCATTTCCGACCAAGTTTGGACCGCCTTAGGCACTGCCTCCCCTTTGTACAGGAGTCTGCCCACCACTCTGCCTTTGCGGAGGTGTTCCTCGACAATCTCCTTAACATCTTGAGGCGTCACCCGGCAGTAATGGACGGCTTCCGGATATACCACCATTACGGGCCCTTCCTCGCAAAGGCCGAAGCAGCCGGTTTCAACCACCTTTATCTCCCGTTCTAGGCCCTGAGCTCGGATCTCGTCAACTAAAGCAACTCTTACGGCCCGGGACCCTTTAAGGGAGCAATTGATACCGGAACAAACCAGCACATGTGACCGAAAGAACTCCACCGTTTCCCCTCCTTTAGGCTCCTCACGTCTTTATCTTTTCAGACTGAGAAGCGCCTCGAGTCTAGTCCTCATCCAAATTTGCCAGGATCTCCTCGACTTTGGCCGGTGTTAGATTGCCGTAAACCTGGTCATTGATCATGACGGCAGGGGCAACTCCACAGACTCCCAGACAACTGGTATACTCCAGTGTAAACCTACCGTTTGCGGTGGTTTCACCCATTTTAATCCCTAAAGCTTGTTCAAACGCCTTAATAACTTCCCTAGCACCTACTATGTGGCAGGGAGCGCTTTCACAAATACGGATAATATATTTCCCCCGAGGGCGAACTGAGAACATGGAGTAGAATGTAGCAACACCGTACACCCGGCTCAGCGGAATATTCATCGACCGAGCCACTTGGAGCAACTCTGCTTCGGATAGGGAATTATTATCTGCTTGCACATCATGCAAAATCTGCAGCAGGCAGTCTTCTCTAGCCCCATACCGGGCCACGATGTCCGCGACCCGCTGCTTGACAGATTCCAGCTGTTCTTTCGGAATAGCCACCACAGAGCCTCCCTTCTCGCTCTCCTAACTAACTGTATCCTCCCTAGCTATGACATATTCCCCTATTACCTGGCCGTTGACTATATGGCTTGTAACCACCATCCGGGCCTTCTCGGGGGTCATGTAACCATAAGTGATCTTGGGTTCCCCAGGGCGAATGACCTCAACCAAGGGTTCTTTTTCACAGAGCCCTGCACAGCCGGTCTGGGTGACAATTACGTCTGTGATATTCTTCTTCTCGAGCTCATCGATAAGGGCCAGCATCACCTCCCTAGCTCCCGCGGCAATCCCGCAGATACCCATTCCTACTACAATTTTGGTGCCATCGGTCTGCTCCCGCAGGCGAATAGCCTCCTGAGCTCTTTCCCGCAGCTTCTTTAGTTCATCCAAAGACTTCATCTGTTGTCGCACCTCCATAGAGATAATTCTGTCCTTCTTTTAGATAAGATCTCAATCAGTTGATTACCGCCGGCATACCCAAAGCATCCTCTCCCACCTCAGATTTAATGACACGGGTATCGATTTGCCACTCCCGTCCATTAACCCGATGCCTGTATACCAGGTCCACCTTGGGGTTACTGATGATGACAGTGAGGATAGTGCCAACCATATCCCCCAAGGGCATCCTGTCTATGTGGCTGTGCTGAAAGACGGCTTTCACCTCTGTCCCCCTACCGGGTTCTGAATCAATAATGAGACTGCCACCGGCCCGCTCCGCTGCCATCTGAAGGAGAGGCAGCCCTAGTCCCACCTTGCGGGTAGTCCTGGTGGTGGTAAAGGGATCGAGTACCTTATCTTTTAAGTCAGCCCCCATCCCACAGCCGTCGTCCCTGACGGTAATAGTCAACCGGTCAAGGTCTTCTGTATCTTCTAATATTTCTATCTGGATAAGCCTGGCCCCTGCCCGCAGTGAGTTTTGCACAAGATCCAGTACATGAAGAGCTAATTCCCGCATTTTATCACCTGAATTGTATCCGACTGCGAATATCGGAAGCCAAAAGTTCCTTTAAAGCGGCAAAGCTTGCCTCATCTAGAAGCAGCCACGGCCGATAGTTACCCACGAGGTCTGTAAGGCTATGGGCATCGGAATTGCACAGGATAGGGTAACGGCACAATTCCTCATACTCTTTCATGAATCCCTGGTAAGAAAGGGATCGGTCGATTTCCACTGCATCCAATTTGAGGCCATCAGGCACCATTGCCAGCTGACTGATCAGACTATAAGAACGCCGGTTTATGTGGGCAGCGATAGTCAACCCTCCATGGGCAGCGATGGCAGCACCCACTTCCTCTACGCCAAGCAGCACCGACTGCAACAGCAGCCGCTCTACGGTTCCCACTGGTCTGTCGCTGTTATCGTACAGGATCTGCTCACCAAGAATCTCTGGGTGATTGGGTTTATCAGGAAGGTAGCTCCAGATAAAATCTTGAAAGGCTGAGGCTTGCTCCAGTGTTGGAAAGATGCCCAAGAGGTGAACTTCCTCCCGGGTTTGGACTTCCACTCCCGGCAGTACCGCAAGCCCTAACTCCTCTCCCACCTCTATGACGGCCCAAGCATTGGCAATGGTATTGTGATCAGTTATAGCAATGAGCTCTAAACCTTCCAGCTGCGCCATGCGCACAATATTCCAGGGAGTCATCTCCTCATGGGCGCAGGGCGATACCGCGGTATGGATGTGGAGATCAACTTGCATCCAATCAGCCATTGCGGAGAATCCCCCGCAAGCCCAGTTGGTATAACTTTCCAACCACATCAAATGCGGATAAATCAGTGCTGAACAGGGGAATTCCCAGTTCTTTCGCCTTCTTGATAGTCTCTTGTTCAGGCTGCATGCCGCCGGCAACAATAACCGCGGCTGCATCGATCAAGGAGGCTACAGCCACCACGTTGGGATGCACCTGATTGGTGACCCAAATGGACCCTGCCGCGGCCTTAGCCATCACATCACTTAAAAGATCAGAACAGTAACCCCCCTCCACTTCTTTATCTAGCATCTCAGGAGCGTCTGCCGCTAGGGATAATGCTTCCAGTACTTCTGCTAGCTTCAACCCTTTTTACCTCCCAATTGTCGGCCCTTCAAGCCGTCGCTAAGACCAGGTCTTCCGGGACTGCCGCTCTTGCTCCTTTCTCCAATTCTTAGGCGGACTTTTTTATCAGCGGCTTCGTGGTGGGATATGGAGCCAGGGACTTGCCGAGCCAGTTCCAGAAGCTCCTCGGCCAGGGACTGTACGCCATCCCTCAGGACGAACACGCAGTCTCCCTCGGAAGCCAACCCCTGGACAATATCCTCCGCCAGGGCCTGGCAGCTGGGTGAGCCGCATGAGCCGCAGTCCAGTCCAGGCAGGAATTCCACCGTCTTCTCTAAGAGCTCCATTTTCTCAATGGCCTTAGAAAGATCATCATCAAGTTTGAGAATGGAGCGGGGTTCAATCTCGGTCTCCAAGCTGTAAAATCCCTCTGCCCAGCGTCTGTCTACTTCTTTCTCTAGCCCCAGATCAATCTCAGCGGGAAGGTTCTTTGTCAGTTCTTCCAAATTGACCCAGCCCCGAAAAGCATTTTGGACAGTCAGCGGCCCGCCGACACATCCTCCCCGGCAGGCCTGGCACTCGATAAAGTCAATGTCGTGGAATTTTCCAACTTCAATCTCTTCCAAAACCTCGATCACGGAATGGATGCCATCTACGGCTACGTGCCTGGGAGCTTTAATGGCCTTTTCTTCACCCGTCGCCCGGCCCCACTGTACCCCTAAGGCGCTTGCTTGCTGCAGCCCAGGGGTATCCTCAACGCAGGGCAAAACCTTGAGCATCCGGGCATAAACTGTTGTAATGGGTATGGCACCATCGACCCATGATTCTTCGAAACCGATGGGCTGCTTAATAGCAGTAACCTTAGCTGGACAAGGGGTAATAAAGAACGTCCCGATCTCTTCCCGCCTAAGTCCCAGCTTGCGCATAACCATTTCTTTGGCTAAGCGGGCGGCTATGTCAACGGGAGCATGAATCGGCACAAGGTGCTCGATCAAATCGGGAAAACGCACTTGGATAAGACGGACTATGGCAGGACAAGCAGACGAGATTAATGGTCGAATCGAACTGGTTTCAATATAGCGGCGAATGGCGAGACTCACATGTTCAGCTGCCTCCGCTACCTCGAAGACAGCATTGAAGCCCAATTGGAGTAGTGCTTGCAGGATTCTGGAGATACTCATGTCCTGCCCGGAAAATTGGGCATAGAAGGATGGCGCCGGCAGAGCTATTGTATATTTGTACTTACTCAGCAGGGAAAAATCATCGGCGATTGCCCGCTTAGCATGGTTGGGACAGATCCTTATACACTCTCCACAGTCTATACACCGAAGCTCCAGGATCCTGGCTTTCCCATTTCGCACCCGGATGGCTTCAGTGGGACAGCGTTTGATACAGATCGTACACCCCTTGCAGTTCTCCGTTTCCAGAGTAACCGAATGGAAATACGGCTGCACAATTACTCACCAGCTTCATGGAGGATTGTCACCTGCAAAGACGTACCCTGACCTACCGTAGACTCGATGCGGAACTCGTCGGCACTTCTCTGGATATTGGGCAGTCCCATGCCTGCACCGAAACCCATCTCTCTGATTTCCTCGCTGGCGGTGGAGTATCCTTCCTCAAGTGCTTTTTCAATATCTGGTATGCCCGGACCCGAATCCTCGCAAAAGATTTCAATAGTCTCAGGTGTTATATCAACCTTCATCTGACCTCCATAGGAATGGATCACTATATTCATTTCGGCTTCATAGGCGGCGATGGCGGCTCGACGGATGACTGCAGGGTCTAGTCCCAGCTGCTGCAATAGTCGCTTAAGCTTGTTGGCTGCCTCTCCGGCCCGCACAAAATCCCGGGCGGCAATATCGTAGGTTACCGACATTAGTGCTCCTACGTCCCTGACGTCAGGCACTCTCCGGTCCTCCCTCCGGGGTCCAGTTCTGAACATCCTTTCAGACCGAGACAGTACAGCTTCCCGCAGGTTTCGTAAAGAGGGTAATCAGTGACGAGTAAGGGCAGATCCTCTGCCTTAGCCAGCTCCACAACTTCCTGGCTGGGCCGTTTTCCCCTCACAAAGACTATTCCCGCTAAATCCACAATCCCAGCAGTGCGGACTACCTGAATTGAAGTTAGCCCAGTTAGCAAAAGAGTCTTAGCCTTGGTAAAAGCTAAGACATCACTCATTAGGTCGGCACCGCATACCGATAGTACCAAGCGGTCCATATGGGAAGGCTGGGTTAAGAGCTTAGCCTCAATTGCGTCGATGATGTCTCTTATCCGAATGCCGCTAGCATCGAGAACGTGTCTAGTACATGAGGACACAGCTCGCTCCCCTTTCAATAGACCAATTAGTGATGAAAAAAATGAAGATTACTGCTACTCAAATTCTACCATTGCATACTCTTAGTGTCAATTCTCACAAACTGTAGCCATGGTGTAAAAGAATTAAAAAAGCCACCTCCCAAAAAAGAAGATGGCCTGTGGATGGCGGAGGGGGTGGGATTCGAACCCACGGAGGCTTGCGCCTCAGCGGTTTTCAAGACCGCCACGATCGTCCACTCCGACACCCCTCCATATGTCTCTAGCCCATTTATTCTAACATGGCGGCTCGGCTGCCGTCAAGGCAGCCCGAGCCGGGGCTAGAACTGAACCTGTGGTACTTCCTGGGCACTTGGCGCTGCTTCAAAGAATGGGCGTGCGTTCATGCCAAACAGCCTGGCCACCAAGATGGTGGGAAAGCGGCGAATGGTGCTGTTCCATGCCTGTACCGCTTCGTTATACCGCATCCGTTCAACTGCAATGCGGTTTTCAGTACCAGCCAGTTCATCCTGCAGCCGGACAAAGCTGGTATCTGCCTTGAGCTGGGGATAGTTCTCAGCGATGGCCAACAATCTCCCCAGGGCCAGGTCCAGACTGTTGCTGGCTTCCATCTGAGCTCTGGGGTCCCTAGCGGACAGCAGTCTGCTCCTGGCTGCGGCTATTTCTGTAAAAATTTGCTCCTCGTGGCTGGCATATCCCTTGACGGTGTTAACCAGATTGGGGATAAGATCCGCCCGTCTCTGCAGCTGATTCTCTACCTGTGCCCACCTTGCGTCGATATTAGTCTCCAGGGAAACCAACCTGTTATACTGACTGACTACACCCAGGGCCAAGACCAGAATAACGCCAATGACGATAATCCAACTTCTCTTCAAACTCTTCCCCTCCCCTTGGACTAACACTAAAACTTGCGACCTGCTCCTCCTCCACCGCTTCTACCGCCGCCGAATCCTCCAAAGCCTCCTCCACCGCCTCTAGGGCCGCGGAATACAGGCGGCATCGGATGAGGGGGATACGGTGTCCGGCGCATGGTTCCCCCTGGACCCAAAGGCCCCCTTGGCCCCGGTCCTGATGGGGATCTTCTGGCTGACCAGGTTACAAGGGCTGCGATGAATATGAAAATGATGAAACCAATGAGATCAGGATTCCTGCTCGCCTTGCGGCTGTAGCTCTCACCGGAGAGAGCCTGGGCGAATGCCTTGGTCCCCTCCAGTAGGCCTTTGCTGTAATCTCCTTCGACAAAGTACGGGATAACAGCGTCATCCAGTATCGCGCCGACATTGCCGTCGGGCAGTACACCTTCGAGGCCATAGCCGACTTCCACCTGAATCTCTCGGTCTTCCAAAGCCAATAGAATCAGCAAGCCGCTGTCTTCAGGGCCGCCGATTCCCCATTCATTAAACAATTTGGTAGCATACTGCTTGGGAGTCTCCGGCTGAGTGGTGGCAACTGTGACAACTGCGATTTCTATTCCTTGTTTATCCCGGAGTCTTTCGGCAATATCATTTAGTTCCATCCGTGTCCTCTGGTCAATCAGTTGGGCAAAGTCATTGACGAAGCCCACTGGTTTCGGCAGAGCTGCGAAGCAGCTAGAAGCCGCCAGCAGCATCAGCATCCAGAACCAGAGCAAGCTCTTGAGAGCCTTCCTCATGTGCATTACCTCCCAACCATTCAGAGAGAAGTATATCAAACATTCTCACTTCACAAAAGGGGTTGTGGAGGTTTCTTTTCGGAATTATTTGCCAGGGGGAGTTGCCAATAGACCAATGGACCTTTTAGCAAACCAGAGGCATGCCTCAGGAAAACATGCGGACACAACAGCCTTTCCAGATGTACTCATCCAGTCTATTCGTACCTTAGAGCAACTACCGGATCTAGGGCCGCTGCCTGCAGTGCCGGGTAAATGCCAAAGAACAATCCTACACCGGCAGAAAAACCAATAGCAATTACTGCCGCCGGTATGGAAACGGAGAACGGCCAACCCAGTGCCTTACTGATCCAGTAACCGCCGCCCCAGCCTAAGCCTAGTCCCAAAATGCCTCCAATAACACTGAGCAGTACAGCCTCCAAGAGGAATTGGACCAAGATATGCTGCCGCTTGGCACCCACCGCCTTGCGAATTCCTATCTCCCTGGTCCGCTCACTGACAGTCACCAGCATGATGTTCATGATGCCGATACCACCCACCAGCAAGGAAATACTGGCGATGGCACCCAGCATGAGGGTCATGGTGCTGGTGGCCTGGGAGACTGTCTCCAGAATGGTATCTTGACTCATTACCCGGAACCGATCGGGATCCCCCAGCATGCGGGTCATAAAGGCCTGCACTTCCTCAACAACGGCTTTGGCTACATCCCGGGAAGCTGCCATAATGGAATAGCCATCGACATACCTGGAATTGAGGCCGCGATTGAGCAGCATAGTGACCGGGACATAGATCCGGTTATCGTAGTTGGCCATCAACACCTGGCCCTTGGCCTCCATGACACCCACAACCTTCAAGCTGAGACTGCGGCCGCCGATGACCACTCGCATGGTTTTGCCTACTGGGTTCTCAGAGCCGAAGAGATCCTGGGCGACCTCCGCGCCCAATACAGCGATCTTCTCGCTATTGGCAACATCCTGCTCCCGAATATACCGGCCGATGAGGGGATAGTGATTGATCACTTCCTGGTATTCTGGCGTCACGCCGCTGATTTGGACCCTGACGTTGTTGCCGCCGTATACCGCCAATCCCATGGTTGTCGAGGTGGGCACCACATGCTTAATATTAGGTGACAGGTTTTCAATTGCTTTCGCCATTTCCAAGGTGAAAACATTGGCGATATCTTGACTAACCCGCCCCCCTCCGCCCCGGATAAATCCCGGACTGACGGTAATCAGGTTGGATCCCATGGCACCTATCTGGCTGGTCACCTGTTCCTGGGCACCGGTGCCGATGGATACCATGGTGATGACAGAAGCCACGCCGATGATGATGCCCAAGAGGGAAAGGGTTGTGCGGAGCTTATTGGTGGAAAAGCTTCCCAAGGCAATTTTCATGAACTCTAATAGATTCATGCCTCCACTGCCTCCCATCCCTGCTCCCCGCTGCCGTTTGTCCCTGTCCGGATTTCCACACGGGCAATTTCCCCATCCAAAATGTGGATGATCCGAGAAGCATGTTCTGCAACGTCGCGTTCGTGAGTAACTAGAATAATCGTGTTGCCTTTGGCATTGAGCTCATCAAACAACTCCATGATTTCAGCGCCAGTGGCTGAATCAAGATTTCCCGTAGGTTCATCGGCCAACACAATAGCCGGTCGATTCACTACCGCTCTGGCGATAGATGCCCTTTGCCGCTGCCCTCCAGACACTTCACTGGGCTTGTGGTGAAGGCGATTACCGAGGCCTACCATTTCTAAAGCCTGAACTGCCCTTTCCCGCCTTTCTTTAGGGGGAACGCCGGCATAAAGCATGGGCAGCTCTACGTTTTCCAAAATACTGATGTTGGGCAACAGATTGAAGTTCTGAAAGACAAAACCGATCTCAGCATTGCGGATCTCGGCTAGCTCCCCATCGGCAAGGGAGCTGATGTCCTTACCCCGCAAATACAGAGAACCGCTGGTAGGCCTGTCCAGACACCCCATGATATGCATCAAGGTGGACTTCCCTGACCCCGACGGGCCCATGATTGCTACATATTCTCCACTCTCGATGGCAAAGGAAATATTCCGCAGGGCATGGACCTTTACGTCTCCCATAGTGTAGACCTTACTGATGCTATCAGCAACGAAAACCTTAGCTCCATTGTTCACCGCCGCATTCCTCCCGGCGGGCTTATACGCACCCCACCAATAGCACGAGAGCCGCTTCCCATCCCGCCCTGCAGAGTGCGGTAAAGTTCATAGTTGCTAGCCAAAATCCGATCTCCCTCTTGAAGACCGGCCTTGATTTCTATCAGGAAACCATCACTGAGACCAGTTTCAACCTCTGTCAGCTCAATGCCCTCTTCTGTAACCTTGGCTACCACATCCTTGCCTTCCCTGGAAGTCACAGCCTCAAAGGGCACGAGCAAGACATTCTCAGCTTTCTCCACTACTATCTCGGCTTCGGCACTCATCCCCACTCTTACCCGGGGATCGGGATCATCAAGTTCAATCTTTACTGGAAAGATGACCACCTGGCCGCCTGCCTCTGGGACTATTCCAACCTCTACCACTGTACCTGACAGCTTTAGTTCGGGGTAAGCATCCAGGGTGACGATGGCCTTTTGCCCTACCTCGACGTAGCGAATATCCACCTCATCTACCCCCACATTCAAGAACATGCGGCTGGTATCCAAAAGACGCATAACAGGAGTCCCAGAGGTTACCCATTCCTCCGGCTGAATGTCTACTCTAGCCACAATGCCGGAAAAGGGTGCTTTCAGAGTGGTGTTTTGGAGGTTGGCTTGGGCGATTTCAAGCTGCAGCTCCTTTTCTTTGATCACACTGGGAGCTGCTTCGAACTTGGCCAGCTCCAAATCCCGCTTCGCGGTGATATACGCTTTCTGCTGCTCAGTATCAGCTAATCGGGCAAGGACAGCCCCTTTTGCTACCCTTTCCGTGGCCTGAACAAGCACCTCCTTGACCTTGTCGCCCACATCAAAGGCCAGCTCCAAATCCTGGGCAGCCGCGATGGTTCCGGTGCTGGACACGCTCCTTGCAAGATCCCCCCGGGTCACCACAACTTCCCGGCCGGCAGGGAGAACGGCTGCCGCCTGCTCCAGCCTCCTGGTTCTCAGCCGGAACCCGTAGCCAACCGCGATTACCACTATGAGAATGATCAAGCCGATCTTAGCAAAACCCTTGCGTTTCCTGCTCAATTGGGGTCCCCCCCTTCTACATCCATTACCTGTCCTGTCATCATCCTAAGTTCTAATCTAGCCTTTTCCAGAGCTACCGCAGCTTCAAACCAACTGAGTTTAGCTCCAGCCAGAAGGCGCTGACTTTCCCTGGCTTCTGATTCAGGAATTAACCCATTGGCTGCCTGAAGGACCTTGGCGTTATGTTCAAGGGCAGTCTTCTCGTAATTGAGATTGGCGATCTTGACCTTATCAGCCAGGTACTGAATTTCCGAAAGCATGTGTTCCACTTCCCGGCTTAATTCTGAGCGGCGCTTCACGACGGCTTCTTCTGCACGGCGCAAGCTAAGCTCAGCCTCTTCCACTGCCAACCGCCTGCTTCCCCCATCGAGCAGGGGATAAGAGAAGGAAAGGTAAGCCCTATAATCGTCCCCCTGCTGATCCTCGGAAAAACTAACGCTGGCACTGAGATTTACCTCAAATCCATTGGCAGTCCGGGCAGCCTCCAGCTGCCGCTGGGCAGCTTTAAGGTTCTGTCTTTGTTCCAATAAAGTCACGTCAGCCTCCAGGGCCATGGCGATGGCTTCTTCTAAGGATATATCTACCCCAGGCAGGGTTAAAGTCTCAGGCAGAGGTTCCAGCTCCCATGTTCCTTCTTCTAAGGATAGGTCCGCTAAGAAGGTCTTGAGTTTAAGCCGATACTCCCTCTGAGCCCGCTGATATTCAGCCAAGCTTTCCTCCACGGCTTGCCTTGCAGCCAGCACTTCTACAGCAGAAGCAAGCCCCTGCTCGGCTTTGCCCACCACCCGCTCATAGGCCGCTAGTTTGGCCTGATACTCTTCTTCCTGGAGCTTCAGCCTGGCTGCATCGATTTGCAGCGTCCGGTAACGGCTGTAGATATCGATTACTGCTTCCTCGCGGGCTTGCTGCAGCTGGTAGCCCGTAAGGTCTAGAGCCTCTTCTGCAGCCAGCAGATTAAGATTACCTGCATTGTACCGGGCAGGGGGCCACAGTTGCAACTCAGCCCGAACCGTCAGGCCCCTTCTCTCCCGGCTTTCACCTTCCCATCTGTTGGAGGCCGAAAGTCCCAATCCCTGGGGAGTAGATAGACTCCCAGTCACAGTTAATGAATCTGCAAGGGATATTTCCACTTCCCCATTCCTAGTAACCAGCGGCCTCGAGGATAAAGAGAGCTTAGGGGCATAAGCGGCTTCGCTTCGGGTTAGGGCTAGTTCACTAGAGTCTAGAGACAATTGAGCTGCCCTAACTAGAGGATGCTCTTCTCTGGCAAGGCCCAGGGCCTTTACCAAGGTCAGCACCTCAGTATCAGGTTGGGGTTGTTCAGCCGAGGATACAGCCGGTGCAGCAATGACAACCACTAAGACTGCGGTTATCACTACCAACCTTGGCCATATCCCCTCTTTTCTAAACCAAAGCAAGTTTAAACCCCCTCCTTAGCCCTCTGCTCCCACATGGGCCGGCTGCAAGATTACGCTCTCTCTGACATCCCTGCCGATAAGGTCCTCCCACTCCAGATAAGCTACAATATAACTGCTGAGAGCTTCATACACTGACCGCTCCGCCTGCCAGAGGCTGATTTGGGCATTGGCTAGATCATCCTCGGTCTTGAGCCCTGCCTCCACCTGCCCTTTGGTAATATCGTAGACCCTTTGCTCAAGCTGCAGACTTATCTGCCTTGCTCGGTATGCCTGTTCAGCCTGTTTCACCTTGTTAAAAGCTGCTTGAACCTGCTGGGTAAGGTTTGCTCTAGCTTGCTCAAGCCGCAATTCCGCTAACCGCACTGCATTCTCAGCTTCCCGCATCGTTAGTTCCGCGGTTTCCTCTAACCGGAGCCTCTCCCAATTGAGTCTGGAGAGAGCAAGACTGTCTTCCGCTTCCTTGATGGCCACACTGGCCTCTAGAAGTCTCGGCAAGATGTCGGTCAAGTCCGCTTCAAAGGGAACGAAGTTCAGGTGACCGTCGGGCATCACGTTCTCTGAGTTGATCAGCAGACAAAAGGTCTGCTTTTTCTCCTCCAGGCTGTTTACCGCCGCCTGCTGTTCCATCTGGCTGGAAGCTAAAGCCGCTTCAGCCTGCAGGAGGTCATACTCACTGGCATTCTGCATCTTGAGCTTCTTCTCGGTAAGATCCCTTGCCTTTTGCTTCAGCCTCAACTGCTCTTCACTAATCCTCAGGTTCATCTCGGCTATGTGTAAATCGCTGAACTTCTGCACAGCGGAAATCACTACATTGGCTATACTGTTCTTATAGGCTTTTTCTGCCTTCAAAAGGTCAAGCTCAGCCAGCCGCTGGTTATAGGCAGATTGGGTCAGCAAATTGTCCGCTGAAGCCTTTTGATAGGCGAGCTTAGCATTCTCCCATTCCAGCTGAGCAATTTTGAACTCCAGGCTTTCTTGTAAAGCGCGGTAAATTGCGTCATTCAAAGAGATGTCCCGATTACCCGCGTTGACTAGCCCGGAAAACAGCAAGATAAAGCTGAGACAAATAAAGACGGTTCTGTGCTTCTTCCACATTTTCATTCCCCCATATCCTGACAATAAGTTCCCGTAGGCGGGCACAAGCCCGATGGTCTCTTAACTTATATTTTTCAAGGCATACCTATTTCCCTACCGTGGTTAGAGGAGTACCAAAATTATCATCTATTTGTCACAGTTGGGTCACAGATTCTCCCTCCTTATAAGCAAAAAGGGATTGGGCCCGGCAAACCCGCCGGTGCCCAACTCCCTTTTCTCTGCTTCCAGCAGAAAGAACAGTCCTTGCCGTGACCCCGCTAATAGAGCCACCCTGTCCAGACTGGCACATTCCTATTTGGCCCGTGTTATTCTCTCTACTCCACCCATGTAAGGCCGCAGAACTTCGGGGACTATCACGCTGCCGTCGGCTTCCTGGTAGTTTTCCAGGATGGCGTCTACAGTACGGCCAACGGCCACACCGGAACCATTGAGGGTATGGACATACTCGGGCTTAGCTCCCGGCTCAGGTCGGAAACGGATCTCCGCCCTTCTAGCCTGGAATGCTTCAAAGTTGCTGCAGGAGGAGATCTCTACATACCTGCCATAGCTGGGCATCCACACTTCGATATCATAGGTCTTGGCGGAAGGAACTCCGGTATCACCTGTACACAAGGTCACAACCCGGTGAGGCAGTCCCAGCCTCCGCAATACCTCCTCGGCGTTTGCGGTCAACTTCTCCAGCTCATCATAGGAATTGTCGGGATGGGCAAACTTAACCAGCTCCACTTTATGGAACTGATGCATCCGCACAAGGCCCCGGGTATCCCGACCGGCGGATCCAGCTTCCGCTCTGAAACAGGGCGAAAAACCGACCATATAGATAGGCAGCTGGCTGGCCTCTAGAATCTCGCCCTTGTAGTAATTGGTTACCGGCACCTCCGCGGTGGGAATGAGGTAGTAGTCTTCTCCCTCCAGCTTAAACATATCTTCGCCGAACTTAGGCAGCTGGCCAGTGCCGGTCATGCTGTCTCCATTGGCGATGTAAGGCGGCAGAACTTCCAAGTATCCGTGTTCGTTGATATGAAGATCCAGCATGAAATTGATCACCGCCCGCTCCAGTCTTGCACCTAGGCCCTTCATGAAGGCAAAGCGGGCTCCAGTGACCTTGGCAGCCCTTTCAAAATCAATGATATCCAACTCTACACCCAGATCCCAATGGGGCTTAGGTTCAAAGGGAAATTCCCTGATCTCGCCCCAGCGGCGCACTTCAACATTATCCGAGTCGTCCTTGCCCACAGGAACAGAGCTGTGGGGAATGTTGGGGATAATTAGCAAGATATCTCGGATCTTCTGTTCAAGCTCCCGCAGTTGGTTATCTCCCTCTTTGATCTCCTCCGACAGTTCCTTCATTTCGGCAATGAGGTGATCGGCATTTTCCTTAGCCTTGCGCAGGTGACCGATCTTTTCCGACACGCTGTTGCGCTGCGCTTTCTTTTGCTCAAGCTCCGTCAGGAGGCTGCGCCTTTGGGCGTCAAGTTCCAGCAGTTCATCTATGGGGACTTCAACACCCCTCTTGGCCATGGCCTCCTTGACTAAGTCAGGATTGGCACGGATCAGTCTTAGGTCCAGCATATTTCTCACATCCTCCATAAAAATTAAACCCCTCGCCCGTATGTAGGGACGAGAGGTTTCTTTCCCGCGTTGCCACCCAAATTGGACCCAGCCCACAAGATAAGCAACCTTTAGGCCAGATCCCACTCTAGAGCTATAACGGGCTTACCCGGGGCCTTTGCAGCAACTTCCACCGCTGAAGATAAGCAACTTGGAAGTACCGTTGGAGCCCACTCAGGAGGGGATTCGCTCTGTCCTCCCATCGGCTTGCACCATCCGCCGACTCTCTGCAGTAGCTAGACAGGCTACTAGTCTCCATCATAGCATTGTCGATCTGTCAGGAGTTTATTGCTATTATACCCGCATAACAGGCGAATTTCAAGGAAAAGGACAAGGAAAACTACTGCGGCAGGCCAGAATCACCTTGTCTTTGCTGCTGCTTCCGCAAAAGGCGAAGTTCCTGGCTAAAGGGAATTAGGTCCCCCAAGTTGAGCTGGGTATCGGAGGGAACAGGCACATTGTACTTAAAGGCAAAGTACCCCAGCCAACGCAGGATGCCGGAAATGACAATCACCGCTGGCAGACCTATGCTGTCTGCCAGAAACCCGCCTATGAGCGGACCAATTGAGCTGGCCAGCCCAGCCATGGTATTGTAGATAGCGATATATGTGGTGCGCCCTTCGTCAGGGGTGATTTCCAGAATTAGATTAAAAGCGGCAAGGTTATATCCCGCCCAGCAGAAACCCCCTACCAGTTCCGCCGCTACCGCCAGCTGCCAGCGGGGAAGGAGCCACCAAATGAAAGGCAGTGTAGCTGCTCCAATGCCGCCAGCCAGCATAATGTTTTTCTGACCGTATTGATCCGCCAGCCTTCCCCAGTAACGATGTCCCAAGACACCTGCAATCAAGCCTGAAGCAGTTACCACTCCCCAAAAGCCCGGGTCACCACCCAGATTCTCCCGAAAGTACACGGAATAGAGGGCAC
>JAAZHE010000026.1 GCA_012510855.1 Bacillota bacterium
CCCATATGCAGCAGAATTTCCTTAACCTTCTCAAAGGTATCCTTCGGTCCTCCGACCATGATGGCCAAGGTTCCATCAATGGCCTTGGGCTCCCCGCCGCTCACAGGAGCATCCAGCATGGTCACCTGCCGTTTGGCAAGCTCCGCAGCTATTTCCTGTGAAGCTATCGGTGAAATGGAACTCATATCGATGACGATGGTCCCCGGCTTAGCTCCTTCGATTATGCCGTCTTTACCCAGCACTACTTCCCTAACCTCCGGGGAATTGGGAAGCATGGTGATAATAACTTCACTTCTCTCAGCAACATCCTTACTGGAAGTGCCGGCCTTTGCTCCGCTTTCTACAAGCTCCTTGACAGCCTCCGGGTTAATATCATAGACCACCAGCTCATATCCGGCTTTGAGCAGATTCTTGGCCATCGGCTTACCCATAATTCCTAGCCCGATAAATCCCAGCTTCTGCATGACATCAAGCCTCCCTGCACTTTCTTTCTAACATTCATCGCGCTAAAATCGCGGCTTAACCGATTAACTCTCCAATACAACCTTAACGGCATCCTTTATGGCATCAGCCGTGAGCCCATAGTGGATCAACAGTTCTTCATACGAAAGGGCCGAGGTGCCGAAGGAGTCCTTTACTCCAACAAGCTCAATGGGTAGATTTCTCTCCCGCCTCAGAGCACACGCAACGGCACTTCCCAAACCTCCGATCACGCTGTGTTCCTCTGCTGTCACAACTCCCCGACATCCCTCCACGAGGGCCAGGACTTCCTCATCAGCCAAGGGCTTTACGGTGCTGGCATTGATCACCTTCACAGAGATGCCGTCCTTGGCAAGCTCCTCTGCCGCCTCTAGGGCCATAGAAACCATAACACCATTGGCAAAGACCGCTACATCACTGCCTTCCCTCATGACCTTGAGTTTACCGATTTCAAAATCACTATCCGGATCGGTGAGCACAGGCAGGTCATTGCGGTTAATTCGGATATACACCGGCCCATCCCAGTCCACCATAGCCTTAACCATCTTGCGGGTCTCAACTGCATCAACAGGAACTAAGACAGTCATGTTGGGAATAGCCCTCATCAGGGCCATATCCTCGATGGATTGATGGGTAGAGCCGTCGCCAAAATCTGAAAGACCGGCACTGGAACCGCAAATTTTCACATTAAGTCCCACTATGGATATGGACTGCCGTATCTGATCATAGGCCCTGCCGGATGCAAATACGGCAAAGGAATGAATAAACGGTATCTTTCCAACTAAGGAGAGCCCGGCAGCGGTGCTGGCCATGTTTGCTTCCGCAATCCCCATCTCGAAATATCTATCTGGATATTCCTCCTGAAAAAGAATACTCATAGTGGATTTTCCGAGGTCCGCCTCGAGAACCACTATCCTCTCATCTTCCCTGCCCAGTTCTACAAGAGCCTGCCCATAGGCTAGCCGCAAGCTTTCTTTTTTCATTTCAGCACCCCTCCTCTACAGCCCCGAGCTCTCTCCTTGCCTGCTCATATTGCTCAGCGGTCATGGCTCCATTATGAAATGCCGGGTTATTCTCGGCAAAGGAGACGCCTTTACCCTTCACGGTCTTGGCAATGATCACCGTTGGCTTACCCTTCACGGTGTCTGCCTCATCAATGGCAGCTACAATCTCCCGCATATTGTGGCCGTCGATTTCAATCACATGCCAGCCGAAGGCAGCCCATTTGGGAGCAATGGGGTTAAGGTCAAATCTTTCAACTATTGGACCAGTGGCCTGTAGACCATTCTGATCGACAATGGCCAGCAAATTATCCAGCTTGAAGTTGGCTGAAGCCATGGCTGCTTCCCAAACCTGCCCTTCAGCCAGCTCACCATCACCCAGCACTACAAAGACCTTGCTCTTAAGACCATCTAGCCTCAATCCAAGGGCCATACCGTTGGCTATAGATAAGCCTTGACCTAAAGATCCGGTGTTGGCCTCTATTCCTGGAGTATTCATATCCGGATGACCCTGCAGCATTCCACCCAGGACCTTTACCCGCCGCAGCTCTTCCTTCGGGAAGAACCCCAGATCAGCCAAGGCTGCATACTGCACCAACGCAGCATGTCCCTTGCTCAAAAGGAACCTATCCCGATCAA
>JAAZHE010000234.1 GCA_012510855.1 Bacillota bacterium
ATCATCAGCCGCCTGCTGGGGGTTTGGTATGTTGTGGCCCTTCCCCGCATAATCCGGGATGAAGGTATGGGTCTTCTGCAAATGGTGCGGCCCTTTTACAATCTGGCGGTGATCTTATCCATAGCTGGGCTGCCGGTGGCTCTTTCTAAGTTGGTAGCAGAGCAAACCGCTTTAGGTAATATCCGGGGTGCTGTCCGGATCTTTAGGCTGACCTTGATGCTGCTGGCGGTATCGGGGGCAGTCTTTACGGGGCTCTTAGGTGCTGGTGCCAAGTGGTTTGTTAACAATATCGTTCGGGACCCCTTGGCATACCCTTCTTTGCTTGCTGTAGTTCCTTCTGTTTTCCTCTTAGCAATGGTATCGGCCTTTCGGGGCTTTTTTCAGGGTATGCAGTATATGATGCCCACCGCTGTGTCCCAAGTAGTGGAACAGATCTGCCGGGTAGGGGCTATGCTTGCCCTGGCTGTATTGCTGATGCCCCGGGGAGTAGAATACGGCGCCGCCGGGGCTTCCTTTGGGTCTACAATAGGGGCTGCCGCGGGACTTGTGGTGATGGCTTGCTATTATATCCGGTGGAGAAGGGGAGAAGTTCTTGCCCGTGGCAAGACATCATCGGGGTCCGCCATGTCTCTTGCGGCCATTCTCCGGCGGCTTGTGGGTGTGTCCTTGCCTATTGTCATAGGCTCCATCCTTTGGCCTATGATGCAGCTGATCGATACTGGGTTAGTCCCGCTGCGGATGCAGGTAGCGGGCTACAGTCAAGATGCTATTCGAGAGGCTATAGGGTATTTCGGTATGGCTCTGTCCTTAATGCATCTTCCCAATGTAATTACCCACGCACTGTCGGTCACCCTGGTGCCGGCCGTTGCCGAAGCTAGTGCCCTCAATTCATATAATCTGGTGCAGCGGCGGGTGCATGAGGCACTGCGGATTACCGTCATGTTTGGCTTGCCCGCATCCATCGGCCTCTTGGTGTTGGCGGATAAGGCGGCCTTCTTGATTTTTGGCTATGCAGAGGCCGGAGAACCCTTGAGAATCCTGGCCCTGGGAACCTTGTCAATAGGATTGTTTCAGGTCTGTTCCGGGATCCTGCAGGGGTTGGGCTTAGTTTTCGTACCAGTGCGAAACCTAGTCATAGGAGCCCTTGTCAAGTTCACGATCAACTATTGGTTGACAGCACTGCCGGGGATCGGAATCAAAGGAGCGGCTTGGGGTACTCTCCTGGGTTTTGGTACCGCCAGCCTGCTGAACCTGGCCGCTGTTTATCGCCGAATCCGGGTAAAGCCTGATTGGCGGGAGATTTTGCTCAAACCGGGGCTGGCATCCTTAATCATGGCCCTTGGTGTTGTAGTGGTCTATGATGGGTTCTACAGCTTTGTGACCCTAATTACGAGAAAAGCTAACTGGGCCTGGCCCTGGGCCGGGACCGAATCCGCAGTTCTTGCCAACGGCCTGGCCACCATCGGTGCCGTCTGTGCCGGTGTAGGCATTTATGGTCTTGGGCTGCTCGGAACCGGCGCACTCTACCGGCGGGATGTGGAGCTTATTCCCAAAATTGGGGTAAAGCTCAGCCGCTGGTTGAGCCGTTACGGTTGGGTGAGGTAGCAGCTATAGTCGCTTTTTGGCAGCATTCCACAGCTCGTCCATTTCTTCTAGGTTCATGTCGGCAAGGTCGCGTCCTTGCTTGGCAGCAGTCTTTTCGATGTAGTGGAACCGAGCTATGAACCTATCAGTGGCCTCCCGCAGTGCCATTTCCGGGTCTACATCAAGATACCGGGCTACATTGACCAAAGCAAACAAAAGATCCCCCAGTTCCGAATGGATAGCTGTCTGCTCCTTTTGTTTCCATGCCTCTTGCAGCTCTTGCAGTTCCTCTAGGACCTTGTCCATGGCTCCGGCGATATCCTCCCACTGGAAGCCCACCTTGGCTGCCTTAGCCTGAATTTTCTCCGCCCTGGTCAATGCCGGCAGTCCCTTGGGTACGCCGTCCAGTATGGATTTGTATTCTTCACCGAGGAGCTCTCTTTCCCGTTCTTTGATTTTCTCCCAGTTGTAGCTGACTTCTGCTGCGCTCTTCACATTCACAGTCCCGAAAACGTGGGGATGGCGGCGGATCAACTTCTCTGTCACCGCGGCAATCACATCGTTGATGTCAAACCGCTGGTTTTCAGCGGCGATTTCCGCATGAAAAATCACCTGGAGCAGTACATCACCTAGTTCTTCTTTGACGTGTTCCCAGTCGGCGTTGTCGATGGCCTCCAGGACTTCATAGGTTTCTTCAACAAGATAGCGTCTGAGGCTCTCATGGGTTTGCACCTGGTCCCAGGGGCAGCCTCCCGGTGCCCGGAGTCTTTGCATGACCTCCACCAAAGGGTCCAGAGAATAAAGACATTCCTTGGGTTCCTGTCTGGGTGTTGCCTCAATCCCATTGGCCTGAGCGGGAACGTATACCGATGTCAGGTGGTCTATCCAGGTCAGGGTGTCCAGTTGGTAGAGAGGAATGGTTGCCATTTTTTCCTCCCCTGGAACGCCGGCGGCCCTGATCACAGTGACGGGATGCTCATCATCAAGCTGCTCCATTAGCTTTAGCTTAACATCTGAGGCAATGAGGCGGTTGTACACCTGCGTCAGCAAGAGCGGCTTTCCGAGAGAGAGAGCCTCCAACTCAAAGGCATCACCGACAACCAACCCCATGGTTGGGTCAACGCCTAAGGAGGCGCAGACGGCATCAACGCAGCTCATGCTGGGGACAAGCTCAACATTCTTGCCGGTGGCTTTCGCCCACTCCAAGAGTTGAGTTACGGTAGTCTCAGCAACAGCTGGGTGGCCCGGTACTGCATAGGTCACGGTGCCACCTTCCTTCACCTTAGCCGTAAGTATCCCGACAATTTCTTGATAGACTTGGTCGAAGGATTTGGCGGTCTCGTAGATTGAGTCAAAGGTAGTGTAGTCGGCGGGAGAAAGGCCAAGTTCCTCAATCAGCCAAGGGATTACAGGGTGGACCTTGGTGCGAAAATATATGTGGTCTGCCTCCCGCAGAGCGTGAAGGGCTCCCATGGAAATCTGGGCTGGTGAGCCTGGACCAAGACCGACGATGGTAATATCTGACATGATGGTTCTGTCTCCTTTGATATGTCTTTGATATCTCCTTAAGAAGGCATAAGACCCCGTGACATTGGCTAGCTTTACCGGCAGAGATGCTAAATACACCGCTGGCCAGAGGTTCCATAAGAAAAGGCTTAGCCACCCACTGATAGCAACCAGGGAGCTAAGCCGGTCGGTCAAAAAATGCCAATGCCTGACTACTTTGCGACAGCTTCTTTGAGATTCTTCCCTGCCTTAAAGGCTGGAACCACAGTGGCCGGGATGTCAATGGGAGCGCCGGTAGCGGGATTTACACCTCTACGGGCAGCCCTCTCCCGTACTTCGAAGGTACCGAACCCAACGAGGGTAACCTTCTCGCCGGCTGCTAGAGCCTCGGCAATGGTGTCGAGGACTGCTTCGACGGCTTCACCGGCTGCTTTCTTGGACAGGCCAGATTTCTCCGCTACAGCGGTGATCAACTCGCTCTTGTTCACGCTTTACCCTCCTTGATAAATTAGGTGGACAATCGCTGTTTGTATTCGCTGTAGAGTGGGCTGTTCCTGCTTCATAAGCAGATTTTGCCATTAAAAATCCCTTTATAATGGGAAAACTATGCCTACCGGCAACCCAAGACCGAAAAAACAGAGGGAGCGGAGGAAATGTATGGATTCTAGAAGTCGCACAAAGACCATAGTTGTTATAGCATTGGTGGCAGCAGGGTGCTTGGCCCTTGTGATCTGCTGGCCTGGTGGGAGAAAGGGAACAGTCCGAAAGTTTGCCGAGGAGCCCACTATCACTGTGTACATCAAGGAGGAAGACAAAAAGGAGGAAATGCCTATTGAAGAATATATCGCCGGTGTTGTGGCAGGAGAGATGAAGCCCAACTGGCCCCTGGAAGCCTATGCTGCTCAGGC
>JAAZHE010000235.1 GCA_012510855.1 Bacillota bacterium
CTCTACGAGTATGCTGCCGGCACCAATCGGCGGATAACCATTGAATACGCTCTAATGGCGGGTTTTAACGACAGCCACGAAGATGCCCGACAGTTGACTGAACTTCTGAAGGGGTTGTTGTGCCATGTCAATTTGATACCTGTAAATCCCATTCCCGGTGGATTACACCAGAAACCTCGGGACAACCAGGTAGCTAGATTCGAAAACTGGCTCCGCCGGGGAGGTCTTCAAGTCAGCATCCGCAAGGAACGGGGCGCTGATATCGAGGCAGCCTGCGGCCAGCTGCGGGCCAGTGGGAGGAGATTTGAAGATGGAGTTTTTCCGCAGACTTGAGGATTTTTTGGAGAGACTCATGGGGAGACTTGCGGGTTTGGGGGGACAGCGAGCGGTACAGCCTGTGGAAAGCGGCAGGTAGCTTGCCAAAGCCATGCTATCCGACCGCAGGGTTTCCACAGTACATGTCTACGTACCTAATAGATTTGTTGTATATATCAACCCAGGAGACTGGAAGAAGCTCGAACCGCTGCATCTAACCATCACTCAAGAAATGAGCCAGTATCTCGATGAGCGAGCCGAAAAGAGCGGCGTCAGCTTTGCAGCTCCGGTAAAGATAGACTTTCGGCCCGTGGAGGACATATCTCCGGGCTCTGTGCGGATTGAGGCCTACTTTCAGGAAAGCGAAGACCAGGAATCGGTGGTCAACGGAGCTGTGGGTGAGACTGGCAGCCTTGGGAAGGATGGCGAGAAGGAGAAGGGAGATGGGACTCAAGTTTACAGGCTGCCATCGGGGCCGAACTCTGTCAATCCCCGGGCTGAGCTGGTGGCGCTAGGCGGGCCGCAGAAGGGGCAGGTTTGGACATTGGGAGAAGAGGATGTTTCCATAGGCAGGGGGCCGGGGCAGTATGTCCGGCTCACTGATCCAAGCGTTTCCCGCAGTCATGCTGTGGTGCGGCTTAGACAAGGACGCTACTGGATAGAGGACAACAACAGTACCAACGGCGTAAAGCTCACTGCTAAACAGGTGAAAAATGCTATTCTCAGCGATGGGGACCTCATCGAACTGGGCACCACCCGCCTTAGGTTCCGGATGGTGAAATAGCATGGTAAGATGGCTGTGGTGGCTAGTACAGATGCTCTTTTTGGGGCTGGTGTTTATGTTCCTGCAGGAAGTCATACAGTCCTTCAGGCTGGAATCCGGTCAAGGCCGCCAAGAGCCCTTGGCTTACCTTGTTCCGCTGCCGCTGCCGGGAAGTCCCAAACCTTCCCAGGCAGCCTTAGTTGACGATGAGTTTCTTCTGGGGCGGGATCCTGCAAGCGATCTCGTCCTAGATGATCCCCTTGTCTCCGCTATCCATGCCCGAATCTATCGGCAGGGGGAAGAATTCTGGCTGGAGGATTTGGGCAGCACAAACAGTACATATCTAAATGGGGAACTTCTGAGTGGGCCACAGAAGTTGACAGAGGTGGCGGTCATTACTGTAGGGAATGCTGTGGTTGTCTTCCACACCTCCCCCAATTCTCCCGAGAGAAAAGGGTGACTGTGATGCGGGTTGGAGCAATTACTCACGTGGGACAGGTTCGGAAGGTGAACCAAGATGGTTACCTCGTCCGGGATTCACTCTTGGCTGTTGCCGACGGCATGGGAGGACACCAGGCTGGAGAAGTGGCCAGTTCTCTAGCCCTCAAGGTAATAGCAGACTGGCCCTTTGAAAAAGGTAATCCCTTAAAGTCCCTACAGGAAGCTGTAACCCATGCAAACTTGAAGATCCTCAAGCTAGCGGAGGAGAACCAAGAATTGGCCGGTATGGGAACTACACTGTCCATGGCTTTGATTGTCAACCAGAAGGTTTACATAGCCCACATCGGTGACAGCCGTATATATAGATGGGATGGCAAGAGGCTTCACCAGCTTACAGAGGACCACTCCATTGTAGCGGAGCTGGTGCGAAGCGGAGCCCTGTCGGAAAGCGAGGCTTTGGTTCATCCCCACCGCAATGTGCTGACTAGGTCCCTGGGAACTGCTCCCCAAGTTTTTTTTGACCTCAGGGAAGAGAGCATGGCAGATGGGGATGTTCTGGTACTGTGCACAGACGGCCTTTATTCTTTAGTTAGTGAAGGGGAGATGGGAGATATCCTTGCTAAGTTCAGTGACCCTCAACAAGCGTCAGAGCGCCTTGTTGAGCTGGCCAATCAACGGGGAGGGCATGATAACATCACCGCCTTAGTAGCAGCCATGGGCGATTAGCACAGCCATCAAAGGGAGGCTGGATTTTTGTTGTCCCGCAAAAGTGCTGTAAAATTTGGGCCCACTGGGTTTAGGGCCCGTCACCGGGAGCGTAGACTCCTGGCCCTCGTTGCAGTGATTACCCTGCTAGGTGTTTCTTTGAGCGGTCGCTCCGGTTTTGACCCTTGGTACCAAGGTCTGCTGTTGGGGGGAAGTCTGGCAATAGGGCTCTTTTGTCTTCACTGCCTATTTTGCTTTACCGGCTTTTCTGGGGATGAGATTCTCCTGCCCCTCTGCGGCTTTCTATGTGCTTTAGGCCTCACGGTGCTGGCGGGTATATCGCCATCTTTGGCCTTTCGGCAGCTTCGCTGGATCCTCTTGGGGCTTGCCTTAGTACCCTTAGGAGCGTTGCCCCGGCAGTGGGAATCCCTAGCTAACTACCGGTATGTAGTGGGAATCACTGGTTTGGGCCTTCTGTTTGTCACAGCCCTTTTCGGAGTTGAACAGTGGGGAGCCCGCCTTTGGCTTGAAATTGGGTCTGTAAGGTTTCAGCCCGGTGAAGTTGTGCGGTTGGGTTTGGGTGTATTTATCGCCGGTATTCTGAGTGAAAACTCCCAGTTGTTCGCGCACCCCACCGCCAGGCTAGGTCCCTTCAGCATTCCAGAACCGAGGCATTTGATGCCGCTAGTGAGTATGTGGGTATTGTTTCTCTTTGTTTTGGTGGTGCAAAGGGACTTGGGGTCTGCAGTACTCTACTATGCGCTCTTTGCTCTACTCAGCTATGCGGCCACCGGACAGATAGTGTATCTGGTTGTGCCTGCCCTAATGGGGGGACTGGGCGGCGTTTTGGCCGCTTTAGTTTTTCCCCATGTGGCCACTAGATTCAAGATTTGGCTTAAGCCATGGGCTTCTCCTAGGGGGGCCGGGTATCAGATAGTGCAGACTATGTTCGCTTTAGCCAACGGAGGCTGGTTGGGGAAAGGGCTAGGTCAGGGCCTGGCCAGGGCGATTCCTGCCTCCCACACAGACTTGCCCCTGGCAGTAATTGGGGAAGAGCTGGGTTTTGCCGGGATACTAGCGTGTTTGACCGCAGAGTTTTTGCTGGCGGCCAAGGGTTTGGCAATTTCCTTTCGCTGCAGCCATGGGTTTCTGCGACTTCTGGCGCTGGCGGTGGTGCTAGGATGGAGTCTCAGCATCTTTCTAGTGGCCGGTGGGTTGCTGCGTCTGGTACCCTTGACAGGCTTGGTGACTCCCTTTATCAGCTACGGAGGTACAGCTATGGTGACCAATCTCTTTAGTTTTGGTTTGTTGCTTAATATTTCCAGGCAGGAGATTTGGTCATGAGAAAGCCTGCAGTCTTACTGACATATATTCTCATAGCCGGTTATCTTTTGCTAATTGGCGGAGCTTTTTACTGGCAGATAGGACAGAGGGAAGTTTTGGTCAACCACCCGTCCAATCCCTACCGGCTCCGGGAGCAGCGCAGTGTCCAGAGGGGAGGGATATTCGACAGCAGTGGAGAAGTCATAGCCGAAAGTGTGCGGGGAGAAAAGGGCCTTGAGAGGGTATTTCGGGGAACTTCCGGTTTAGCTTCGACCATTGGCTATTTTAGCCAGCGGTACGGCACTGCCGGGTTGGAGAAGACGTTGGATGAGATCCTTATGGGCCGGAGATATCCGGGTACTTCCGTGATAGGGCGCCTTAGGCATCTCCTCTCAGAACGCACTTCAGGCTATGATGTGATTACCTCCATCGATCTGGATTTGCAGAGGACTCTAGAGAGAGCCCTCGGTAACCGTAAAGGGGCCGCGGTTGTGATGGAGGTCAAGACTGGCCGGATCCTGGCTGTTGCCAGTCTGCCGGGGTTTAATCCGGAGGAAGTTGACACTCAATGGGACAGGATTGCCAGTGATCCTAACAGCCCGTTGTATAATCGGGCTTTGGCTGGTTTCTACCCGCCGGGTTCTACGTTTAAAATAGTAGTGCTGGCTGCTGCCTTGGCCCAGGGAGAGCTGGACCTTGCCAGTGTATTTGACGATCCAGGCTATGTGACTATCCAGGGACATCAGATCGCCAATGCCGGCGGCACCCCTTGGGGCCGCATATCCCTGTTGGATGCTCTCGTAGTATCGTCTAATACTGTCTTTGCTGAGGTGGCCCGCAGGGTGGGAAGCGACCAACTGCTGCAGATGGCGGGCGCATTTGGTCTAGGGAGACGGCCGCCCCTCGCCGGTGATAATGTTGGAGCTGGGAAGCTCCCTTCTGGGCCCCTTTCGCCCTTGGAACTTGCCCAAATGGCTATCGGTCAGTACGGGATAGTCGCTACTCCCCTGCAGATGGCCATGGTGGTTCAAGCCATTGCCAATGATGGCCTGATGATGGAACCGATGGTGGTGGATGCCGTCAAAGACGGCAAAGATGGCAGCAAATGGGTAAACCGGCCCCGCCCCATGGGATATGTGATTAGTGTCGAAAATGCCCGTAAGATTCGCCAGGCTATGGCAGAAGTGGTCAGTCGGGGCACCGGGAGGAACGCGGCATTAAGTGGGATAGATGTTGCTGGGAAAACCGGATCGGCAGAGAACCCTCAAGGGCGGGCCCATGCCTGGTTTGTGGGCATGGCTCCAGTGGATAAGCCGGTGATCTGCCTCGCTGTGATTGTGGAACACGGTGGCAGCGGCGGCAGTGCCGCAGCTCCCATTGCCCGCCGGATTTTTGCAGCGTATTTTCAGGGAGCTGTCGGCTAGGCTGTTTCCGCCACAATTGAGGAGGGCCAAAACTACCGGTGGGAGTGAGGTGAGATGATGGAAGGAGAAGTCTTATCGAATCGCTACGAGATAAGGGACCGCATCGGTGAAGGCGGTATGGCTGTAGTCTATCGGGCCAAGGATAGACTGCTCCACCGCTGGGTAGCTGTGAAGGTGTTGAGGGAGCAGTACGCCAGTGATGAGGATTTTGTAGAGCGTTTTCGACGGGAAGCGCAGGCGGCTGCCAGTTTATCCCACCCCAACGTAGTAAATATCTATGATGTGGGAGAAGTGGGGAACACCCATTATATTGTTATGGAGTACGTCCGGGGCATTAACCTCAAAGAGTTGATCCGGAGGGAGGGGCGGCTGACTCCCGAACGAAGTGTAGATATCGCTATCCAGGTGTCTGCTGCTCTAGGGCATGCCCATCGCAATCATCTGGTGCATAGAGACATCAAGCCCCATAACATTTTGATCACCCACGAAGGTACTGTTAAGGTGACGGATTTTGGCATTGCCCGGGCCATGAGTACCGCAACGCTTACGCAGACGGGGCAAGTTATTGGCTCTGTACATTATTTTTCGCCTGAACAGGCCAGGGGTGGAGTCACCAGTGAACAGTCGGATATATACTCGCTGGGGATTGTCCTTTACGAAATGCTCACCGGCAGAGTTCCATTCACCGGCGAAACTCCCATCGCGGTGGCCCTACAGCAGCTACAGGATCCGGTACCCTCACCAAGGGAGATTGAACCCAGCATCCCCAAGTCTTTAGACTATGTCATTCGTAAAGCGTTGGCTAAAGACCCCAAAGATCGCTTCCGATCAGCGGAGGAGTTCATCCGCGCTCTACAGGAAACGAATCTGGCAGGTCCATTATCGACATCCCGCGCCAACGGGGAGCTGGGAGATCCCCACGAGGATTGGGAGGCAACAAGGATGATGCCTGCCGCAGAACCAGAAGAAGCCACCCGGGTCCATGGAATGGAGGAAGGGAGAAAAGTGACCAAGGGGAAGGGTTCTCGCTCGCCTAAGAAACGGCGAATTCGCGGATTCATATTCATATTTCTTATTGCCTTTTTGGGAGGCCTTTTTTGGGCTATTTCGTACCTTCCCGAGCTTATCTTTCCGGCAGAGGTCAGCGTGCCGGATGTCACCGGCCTCACAGTTGCTGAAGCGAGACTAGCACTGGAGAAGCAAAGGCTGAGACTAGCCGTTGATCGGGAAATCGAAAGTGATTTGCCCCCCGGCAGGATCATCAGGCAAGATCCGGCGGCTAACCGGAGAGTTAAGGAAGGCCGCACAGTGTGGGTTGTGGTAAGCCGCGGTCCCAGGCTGGTGCAGGTTCCTGAGGTCGTCGGTTTGAGTTTGGAGGAAGCTAAAGAGAGGATAACAGAAGCCGGATTGACTGTGGGCGTTGAGACACCGGTTTACGAGCCCACGGTGCTGGAAGGTTATGTAGTCAGTCAGAGCCCGCAGTCCGGGACATATTTGGAAGAAGGTTTGGCAGTAGATCTCATGGTCAGCCGGGGAGATGTCGGCTCGCCGGTGGTAGTTGTCCCGGATCTTAGGGGACAGCTCCTTGAAGATGCAAAGATCAGGGTAAGGCGCCTTGGGCTGACCATAGGCAATGTGTGGGGTCAAAGCGATCCATCCCTTACGCCTTGGGAGGTGATGGCTCAGAACCCAGCCCCGGGCATGCAGGTACCCCAGGATACACCAGTTGATTTTGTCTACAACAGCTGGGGTACAGGACAGGCGGCAGAGGAGCCCCCGGCTGACTTCGGCGATATCTCCCGGGGGGAAGGTACGGCCGGGGAAGAGTCCGTCGATGAAGATATCGAAACTGGACATGCCGCCCAAGACGCGCCCGTTGATACAGTGAAACATCGGCCACGGGAAGCCAGTGTCCAGGTGACGGTACCGCCGGGGCCGGACCAAGAAGTTGTGGTGATAGTTATCGATGCCCTCGGTGCCCGGGAAGTGTATCGGGGCATTCATCCGGGGGAAAGCAGTATTACTCGCCATGTGCGGGGCTATGGAGACAATGCCCGAATACAGGTCTATGTGGACAACTTCAAGATTTCGGAGACTGGATTTCCCGAATAGGTGAGTACCCACTTTAGACTATCTATGAAGGAGGAGACGTGTGGCATTTGAGTTAGGGATAGTCCTTAGGGGAGTAGGCGGATTATACGATGTTGAAACCAGTGGCGGCAAAGTCATCCGCTGCCGTCCCCGGGGAAAGATCAAACAGAGCCTCACTATCCTTGCCGGAGACAGGGTGCGGTGTCTTCCCCTCGGCGAAAATGAGGGAGTCATAGAGGAAGTACTGCCCCGAACCACGGTGATTTATCGGCCGGCTGTAGCCAATGTTGACCAGTTGATCGTAGTCAGTGCCTGCGCTCAGCCGGATCCCCAGCTCTTATTGATTGACAAATTATTGGTGCTGGCTGAGAGCAGAGGCCTTCGTCCCGTAGTCTGTCTGAATAAAATTGATTTAGTGCCAGGGTCAGTCCCTGAGGAGCTTGCTGCTATTTACGAAAAGGCAGGGTATTTAGTACTGAGATGTTCTGCCAAGTTAGGGATGGGGATTGAACAGCTGCGGCGATGCCTTGAGGGGAAGACCAGCAGTTTTGCCGGTCCTTCAGGAGCAGGCAAGTCCTCTCTCCTCAATGCAGTTCAACCGGGTTTGCGGCTCATCACCGGCCAGGTAAGCCGCAAAACGGGACGGGGGCGACAGACTACCCGCCAGGTGGCCCTTTTACCCTTGGAGTGCGGTGGTTATGTTGCTGACACACCGGGTTTTAGCCAGCTGCGCCTAGATGACCTCGACGAACTTGAGCTGGATCGTTATTTCCCTGAGCTTAGGAAATATAAGGTCAACTGTCGTTTTACCAGCTGTTTTCATCGATCAGAGCCGGGCTGCGGTGTGAAGGAAGCTTTAGTTGAAGGCCACATCGCTTCCAGCCTCTACGAGAACTTTCTTCTGCTCTTGGATGAACTGGAGCAGCCGGTCCGCATCCGCTATTAATGACCAGGAATGTAGAAGGAAAAGGTGATTGCGATGATCAAGATTGAGCCTTCGCTGCTGGCAGCTGATTTCGCCTGCCTCAGGGAAGAGCTGGCGAAAGTAAAGAAAGCTGATTATCTACATGTTGATGTAATGGATGGGCGGTTTGTTCCCAATATTAGTTTTGGTCCGTCGGTTATAGCTGCCGCAGCCAAGGTTTCTCCACTACCCCTTGACGTTCATTTGATGGTGGAGGAACCGGAGCGACTGATCCCCGACGTCTTGGCAGCCGGCCAAGGAAAAATCGACTGCATCACGATTCACTGGGAGGCCTGCCGCCATGTACACCGGACTCTGCAGGTAATCAAGAATTTCAGAATAAAGGCCGGTGTAGCACTGAACCCGGCTACACCGATCTCAGACTTGAAATATATCCTGCCGCTCATCGATAGAGTTCTGATCATGACCGTCAATCCGGGTTTTGGCGGCCAGGATTTCTTATTTGAAGTGGTGCCTAAGATTGAGGATGCAGCTAATCTCATTGCTTCTGCCAAGGCCAATTGCGAAATCAAGGTGGACGGAGGGATAGATCGGCAGACTGCTCCCCTGGTGGTTAAGGCCGGGGCTAGGATACTGGTGGCGGGAACTGCTATCTTTAGAGCACCGGATCCGGGGGAGGCAATCGAGGACCTGCGGCGGGTTGCAGCGGGGTTAAATAATACTTAACGGCTGTTGTCCCAGGGAAAAAATGAATAGATGTTTGAATCAGCTTAGTATTGAAGCCCACTGCTCCAGGCAAGCTATTAGCCTAGGGCAGTTGGTGAGCCAGCCGTTAGCTAAAGCTATCTATTGAGTTATCTGTTCTAAGTAAGACCGTCTGTTGGAAATAACGAAAGCGAATGATAGCCACTCCACATCTATTGGAGTCAACGATGGCTATCTTTTTGTCTTCCTAAGTACAATATTACTTGACAACCTGGATAAATATGTTAATATATACTCACCAGCACCGTTTTGGACCAGTTGACTGTAGAGGAGAGCGGTAAGGAGGTGAGACTGGTGCGCTCCCGTGGAGCTGACCGCAACGGGGATAGAGGGCAAGCCATCTTAGAATATGTGCTTGTGCTTGGCGCCGTTGTGGTTCCATTGATTTGGGCCACTAGAGATGTGCAGCACCAGCTGGCAGCTTTCATCCGCCACGCGGTCACCTCCATATCTCTATGGTCCATCGGTCTTACTATCTATTGAACAACAAGAGGAAAGGGGGATATTGATGGGTCGAAACCTCTCCCAGTTATGGAGGGATCAAAGCGGTCAGGGTATGGCAGAATACGGGCTGCTTACCGCTTTGATTGCCATCGCGGCCTTAGTGGCGGTAAGGACTCTGGGGGAGAATCTCAGACAGAAGTTTGAACAAATGTCACAAGCTATCAGCGGCGTCAACGCTACTGGTTACTAAGCTCAACAATAAAAATACCTCTTCAGGGCATGGCTGGTGATTAAGACATACCTGGGTTAGGATGACCGATTTATGAATAGTGGCTGCCCCAGTATGGCAACGGCGCTGGGGCAGTCGCCATCATCAATTGTATGGGGAGATGAAGGCCATTGGGATTTCTTTAACGCTGCAGCCCGTCTCCATGTATGTGCAGCTAATGATGGGTTTGGCCAAGGAGTTGGTTCTTGGTGCCCTTCTTTTGGGAACAGTGTACTATGACCTTCGTCTGCGCGTAGTGCCGAACCCGTTAATAGCCGTGTCTCTAATTGCCGGGCTGGTCTTGAGATTCTGTGAGGGAATTGGCAGCCTTATCCGCACAATGCTTTTGGCGCTGATGCTCAGCTGGCCTTTTTACCAGGGATATCGGCGGGGATGGATGGGAGGAGGGGATGTGAAGCTGGTTGCTGCAACCAGCCTCTTGGCTGGGGAAGGTAAGGCAATTGCCTTCTTCTTGGCAGGGGTGATGGCCGGTGGGTTGGTGAGCCTATTTGGTATTCTTCAAAAAAAGAAAGGGGATAGACTGGCAGACAGGTCCGGGACAAAGAAACCGGCGGATAGGTCTGTTGTTATGGTGCCCTACGCAGCCGCCTATTCCTTGGGAGTCTTGGTATTTCGAATCGTGGGGCTTGTGGTTAGTAAGGGGTAGAAAGCGCGGATCCCGGGTGAAATCGTTGTAGGAGGTTGGTGAGCGATGGCGGCAAGGGATGAAGGATCAGCACTGCTGGAATTCTGTTTAATCTTACCTATTCTACTGGTGTTTTTCTTTGGTCTCTCTGCCTTTGCTTTACAGGTGATCGAAAGCCAAATGCTCCATTTTTCAGCATATGTTGCAGCCAGGACTGCCTTAGTTGATAGTGCTTCAAAGGGGGAGCAGGCAGCGGCTCAGTTCCTTGCGACATCCCGACGTGAGCTCTTTTGGCTGTCAAGCTTAAGCCGCCAAGCTGCTGGCAGAGTGCTGGCTGTGACAAAACGTCAGCAGGGGGTTGCAGTGCAAATTGGCCGGCAGGAGACCATGTTGTCTTCGTTGATCAGCTGGATCAGGGAAGCGTTGTCGGGTGGGGATTTGTGGGAAAGCGGCGTTAGGAATAATCCCAATAGGCTGTTGATTGAGTATAGGTTGGGGAGGCCGTAAGAATGCACAACATGCTGGTCAGGGCAAAGGCGATTCTTGGCGGCGAGGAAGGGCATGCCCTCATGTTCCTCGTGCTCAGTCTCGGGCTGATGATGGTATTTGCCGTTGGAATTTACATTGTCTCAGAGGCAGCTGTCACTAAGATTCGGACGCAGAATGCTGCCGATGCGGCAGCCTTAGCGGGGGCAGGACTCTTGGCTGACTGTATGGATCTTCTGGTATTTGCCAATTGGGTTAGACCATTTTCTCTCCTTCTTAGCCCCTGGAGCCCTGCGGTGACGGCCGTCATTAACCGCCTCCAGGAAGAGGTAATCCGCCATGGTCCCACCGCAGTCAATGCCCGAGCGGTCCAGGTGGGGTTAGCTAACGGAGCTCTTGTTATACCAGTCCATAGGCCAGATCTCGGTGTAGAGCGCACATGGCTTGGCTTTGTTGCAGATACGCTGGGGGGAAGGACCGGCAATCGGTTCGTTCAGCTATTAGCCCAACAGAAGCTCCAACTGCCCCAGTGGGTGGAGACATTCTTAGGTGAATACACGCCCTCGGAAGCTGCTCTCTATCCCACGGCCTCTGCCCGAGGGATCGTTCACGGAAGAGGTATGTCCTATGCCCACTATGTCGGCGGTCTAGGAAGGATGGAGTAGAGATGGCAAGGCTGTTGGTACCGGTCAAAGACATGGTCGGAAAGGTATGGGCTGCGTCCAAGGACCGGGAGTTGGGACAAGCATTGGTTGAATTGGTGCTGATTGCCCCGATCCTCCTTATCATGATGTGCGGTGTGCTGCAGCTGGCGCTTTTTTGTCATGCCAACTTGCTGGTACATATGGCGGTACGCCAAGCTGCCGAGGTTTATCTTCAGGGCGGCAGTCAGCAGGTAATCCGAGACGAGGTAAGCCGCTTCCTCGATCAGTATCCCTTCATGGTAGGCAGAAATGTTGCAGTTCGTTTGCATACCAGCCCGCTGATGGCCACCATTGCCGTGGAATGCGAAGTGCCAGTGGTCCCTCCTATTAGAATGCTCGGACAGCGGCCCACAGTCAAGGCATCCATGAGCATGGGCAGGGAAATCTTTAGCCTGAGCAGACTGCCTTCTCTGGAGATTTTGGATGTATTTAGAAAACTGTTGAGAGGGGATGTGTGACTCGGTGTACCGGCTGGCTAGATCGGTGATAGCGTGCTTGATTGGTGTTGGTATGATCCTTTCTGGAAGCATGGCTCGAGCATATCCAGATTTGCCTCTCATGGATACTCCAAAGATTTGGTTAGATGCAGGAGTGCCTACTAGCAGTCTCTGGGTAGTGCAGAAAGAAGAGCTAACCTACATCGAGGCTGGCCTACTAAAGGACAACGAGGCTCAAGTTCTTGTAGGAGACCTTTTGCGGGGTGGATGGCGGAATGTCCAGGATGAACTAGATGTGGATGACCATAGGCTGTGGGCGGACTTCATGAGCGTCGTTGGAATCCACCATGAGGTAGGGACTCACTTTCCTTCTTTGTCGACACAGACTACGAGGGTGCTAACTGCTCATCGGGGTCAATGGCAGGCGACCATATATGTTGAGAAGGCCAAAGACGGTGTTGTAACTCCCGAGCTGCAGTACTTCGCTATCTGCACCTCCACCGCCGGGTGGAGGACTTGGGATTGGAACTTGATCGCGCCGCCACATTATGTGGTCCCGGGCTCCCAGTTGATCGGGGCGGCTGTCGGCAGCTTTGAAGGCACCCCAGTAGAGATTTATAGACTGGCCACCACCAGCTCGGGCGAAGCTGTAGCTACCCACTTCCGACGTCTTTCTCCCGATTGGATAGTCTATTCCGCCGGCATTCACGGTGCCTTTGGGTTCAACAGCAAGGAAGCAATGTACTTGGTGATTTCTCCCCACGAGACGGAAGAGGAGGTAGTTCACTATTTCCTCACCCGTTTGCATGTGGAGGATGAGGAGCTGTAAGATATGTTCCGTCACCGGTTTCTGATCACAGCTGTTCTCTTAGCACTGCTGGCAACTAAACTGACAAGTATCTATATCCGCAAGCTGGAGGAGCAGGCTTTGGGTCAGGGAACCCGTGTGCAGGTAGTAGTAGCCAAGACGGCCATTCCCCAAGGTACAAAGCTAAAGCAGAGCCACGTGATCGTGCGCTGGTGGCCCGTTGAATTGGTCCCCCAAGGAGCTGTTACTGACCCGGCTCAAGTGGAGAATCAGATAGCAGCAGTGGATTTCGTACCTGGTGACGCCATCATCACAAGCCGGTTGGTGGAAGAACAGGGTCAAAGTCTGACCTGGCGGCTCTCTCCCGGGGAACGGGCGGTGGCAGTTGCTGTACGGGGAGTCGACGGCTTGGAGTCAGAACTTACTGCCGGTCGACGGGTTGACATCCTAGGGACCTTCTTAGACTACAGCACAGGTTTAGAAAACAGCGTCCTAGTGCTTGAGGATGTAAGACTGCTTGATGTGGCCACTAGAGACGACATCTATGGAGGAGGACTCGGAACTCAGACAGTGGTACTGGCTGTTGCGCCCGAGGAAGCTCAGAAACTGGCCCTCTTTACCTCCAGCGGCTACCTGCAGCTCTTACTCCGCCCTGAATCGGAAGGGGGACGGGCCAGACTTGAGCACCCAGTGTTGACAGTACGAGATCTTTTCGGCGGCGAACTCAGAGAATGGGGTGTAAGCCGGAGATCTTTGCGATCGGTGGGTGAGAGCATAGGCAGTCTTGATGCCGATGATGAACCACCCCAGAAAACTGTTGAGGTAATTCGAGGAACGGTATCGACCATCGAAGCCTGTTCAACTGCCTTTTCTGCCAGGTAGCTGCTGGGGTCCCGGTTCATACGGCTGGAGTTTGTTTCAAGAACAATCCAAGAGTGGAGGTGACTGCCGATTGTGGACGAGAAGTCAGCCGTTGGATTCCACTATAGTGCTTCGACTACTATGGATGCTTATTTGTGGTGCGATCCTAACTCCCCCAGCCCTTCTGTACACCACCGGCTCAGCCGGAGCCAGCAGCATTCCTCTTGTTGATAGTCAGGTGGCTACCGCGCAGGCTCAATTTAATGATTCTTCCCACCTCTACCTATATGCGGGGGAGGGCATCATCAAGCAAGTTTCTGGCCTTCAGCGGGTAGCCGTGGGAGATCCGAAGGTCGCAGACGTGACAGTCCTAGAAGGCGACATCATCCTGATTAACGGTGTCAGCGCCGGATACACCACTTTGTTAGTCTGGGACGACGGGGGGGTTAGCACTTACAATTTGGTGGTTACAGCCCAACCTCCCATGGATCTTTCATCCGTAGAGCGGCTCTTGAAACCCTGGAACGTTCAGCTCAGCTGGTGGAGACAGTATCTAATAGTCCAGGGCAGACTGGACAGCGAACAAGAGAAAGAGGCGGTGGAAAGCCTCCTCGCTTCCCTTTGGGAGCCAGTTATCAGCCTCTTGTCTGTAAAAGAAAGGCCGATGGACTCTGAAGAAGAGGAGACTTTCGGGAAGTGGGATGGCTCCACCGATGAGCTTAGGGCGCAAAAAATCCAGCAGGCTCTTGGTGTGCCAGATGTCACCGTACAGGTAGTGAAGGACTTAGCGATCCTGGAAGGGAGGGTGGCAACTGAAGCTGATAGTCTGCGGGCGCTGGAAATTGCCCGGCAGTTTAGTCCCCAGGTCTTGAATCTGATGGAGGTTGTGGAGGTAGATGGGGAAGCGGCGGTAACCCAAGGGGTAGTTTCTGTAGACGCACTAAAAGATGTACTCCCTAGTGAAAGCACATATGAAAACCTAGGGGAAAGCTCAAAGACCAATAGAGCAGCCATTATTGACGATCTTAGAAACCTTTGTGCTGCATGGGGTTACAGCCTCGACTCACTTGGTGATGTGTTCATCTTGGCAGGAGAGACTCAAGACCGTCGCCGTAAAGATGCTCTCCTCGATCTTTTGACAGCCCATGGCCTCGCCTTCGTCGACGCTACTAGCCCCAAAGCCCAGGACGCAACTGCTGAAGACTTGGCGGAGCTTGAGGATATGCTCCGGGAGCTTCCCGGTCTCTGGGATGTGGAGGTAAGTAAGAAAGGGCGGCGTCTGCTCATTGCAGGTTGGGCAGAGGACCCCGCGGTAGTCCATGTTGCTGAATCCTTGGTTCGGGATTACGGAGCTTCTTTGGGGTTGGAGGTTTCTAGTCTTGTTAAGCTGCGCTCCAGTGAAAAGGGAAAGACCGCACCATCACTGATTCAAAAAGAAATTGGAATCCCCGGTTTGGTGGTGCGCTGGGTCGGCGATACCCTTGTACTGGAAGGCACCCTTAATTCTAAGGAACACCAAGCGGCGGTGGCCCTGGCCAGTCAATACAGCTCTAGTGTAGTGGACTTAATCTCGGATGGCAGTCTATCCCCGCTGACTATCGCCCAAATCAAGAGTCTGATCAACTCCGACGACGTACTGGTAAAAGCTGTAGGAAACACAGTGGTTCTCACGGGTACTGTCACTTCCCTTGAGGAGAAACAGGCTGCATTGGCCCTGGCTTCAGCCTTTGGGTACCCAGTGGTCGATGCCCTTGTGATAAAGGATAGAGAAATAGAAACCCCGATGTTGTCTGAAAGCGCCATTCGAAGAGCTATTGGCATAGAGACAGTAAAGGTGAGCCTTTTCAACGGCACGGTGCTGCTAGAAGGGACCGTTGAGGATCGGGTGGATAAAATCCGAGCTGAGCGGATTGCCGAGACCTTTGGAGTACCGGTGGTAAACCTGATTGAGTTTAGGGAGCTGCCTGATGAAGCGAACCGTGCCTCAGAGCTGGAAGACTCCTTGAAATGGGAGCAGCTGGTCCAGGAGGCTGCAGAGCTGGGAGCTAGCCTCTATATAGCGGCATCTACACCAGTCCTAAAAGGTCAAGTAAGCCCTGAAGCAGGCGCTTACTTAGAGGCACTGCTTGACAGTGAACTTCCCCACTGGATCAACAGACTGGAAATACTTCATCCCCAAGAGCAGCTGCCTTCGCTGGACCAGATTCGCTCATCCCTGGGAAATCCGGCAGTTGAGTGCAGATACGTAGGAAACACCCTCATTCTACAGGGAGAGGTTAGGTCTGAGGAAGAGCGGCAGCAGATAGAGACCATTGCCTCTAAGTTCGGTGTGCCGGTGGAGAGTTTTATCACTGTGGCAGAGGATATCCAACAGATCTGGGTAGATGTCTGTATGCTAGAACTATCTTACAGTGACTACCGGGAGCTGGGCATAGACTGGAAAATCAGTCTGAATAACGAAGAGGCGGTGGCAGGGGCGAAACCACCGCCTGGAGGTTTTTTCCAGACTGAAGAGGGGTCGAAATCGGCCTTCAGCGTGGTGGTAGGACCTTTGTGGTTAGAGACACATCTTCACAGTCTGCTGCGCTCGGGGATGGCTAGAATTCTGGCATCTCCCTCGCTTCTCACTGAAAACCGCCAGACGGCCGAGTTTCTGGCGGGAGGGGAAATCCCTGTGCCTGGGGATGTTGAGGGAATTGGGTGGAAGTCCTATGGAGTTGGACTACAGGTTACTCCCAGCATTCTAGACAATGGAACCATTCACCTTCAGGTGGAACCGGAGGTGAGTTCCCTTGACTGGGAGAATGCCGTTCAGCTGGACAATGCCTTGATTCCCGGAGTACGCACCCGCCGGTGGCGGACCCAAGCTGCAGTAGAGCCAGGAAGGACTCTGATTATCGGAGGGCTCCTTTCCGAGGAAGAAAACATCAGGGAAAGGCAGGTCCCTATCTTGGGAGAGCTGCCGATCCTGGGCACTCTATTTCGCAATGAGGTGAGAACTAGGGTCAAGACCGACTTGGTAGTCCTGGTCACTCCAAGAATAATTGATGAAAAGCATCTAGCAGGATGGGAGTTCAAAGGAGACTACTGAAGCTTACAGACTTCTCTGCGGGGAGGTAGAAGAGGATGGCAGTGGCTTCAGTAACTAGTCCAGCCCAGCGGCGATTGGGGCGAGTGCTGTGCTTCTACAGTAGCAGCGGGGGTGTTGGGAAAACCCTGGTTTGTGCCAACTTGGCTTATTTGCTGGCGATGAGAGGGAGCCGAGTGGCACTGGTAGACTTGACACTGCGTCTGGGAAGCGATCTAGCAGCCTGGCTGGATTTGGACCCTGATCCGAACTTCTCTGACTTGGTCCCAGCCATGGACACCATAGATCCCAGGACCTTGGAAAGCTATCTTTTGCCCCATGAAAACGGACTGCGGCTCTTGGCTGCTCCTCGCAGTCCCGACCGATGGCAGCGCATCAAGGAAGGGCATGTGGAAAAGACTGTCCACCTCTTGCGTTACCGTTATGATTTTGTCCTCATCGATCTTGCCACCAGCTTTGATAGTCGGGTGTTGGCTGTCCTGCCAATCAGCCATAGAATCTACAGTATGGTAACCCCCGACACAGCCGCCCTTAGGAACTTAGGGGAATTAGTTAGACTCCTTCGCCTACTGGGCTATGGAAGTCGAACCAGGCTGATCCTAAACCGGTTTACCGGCAGGGAGCTGCTCAATATATCGGAGATGGAAAAGGTGGTGGGACAGCCCTTTGACTACATGCTGCCTGAAATATCGCAGCGTTACTTTAGCCTAAGTGGTAGTGGCACTCAGATGCCTCCGAGACTAGCAAAGGGGATTATGCCTATTGTAGAAGAGCTTTTGGGCACTGATTCAATGGAGAAGGGATCTGTAGCAAGGCGGATTCTTCCCATCATCGTCGGTTCTGACAAAACTGAAGCCAAAGGGCTCCCAACGACCGATGAGGACCTTAGGGGCAAGGAGTTTCGGCAAGAGCTCCAGGCCCTGGTGCACCAACGGGTAATTGAACAGGTGGGACCGCAAGAGCTCAGCCGAGGAAATGGGCGGGGGGTAGCCAGGGCACATCTCGAAGCCCAGGTGATAAAGGTCATTGACGATGTCCTTGCCGAGAAGGTAGGGAATAGGTGGTCGGAACAGGACCAGCAGGCTTTTCGGCAGGAGATGGTCGATGAGATTCTCGGCCTAGGCCATCTGGAGGTACTGCTGAGGGACCCTGAAATTACAGAAATCATGGTCAACGGCTGTGATCAAGTCTATGTCGAACGTCGGGGACAGCTGATTCTAACAGACAAGCGGTTCACCAATGATAGCGCGGTGATCAAGATCATAGAGCGGATTGTTGCACCGCTGGGAAGGCGTATCGATGAAAGCTCACCCATGGTCGACGCACGGCTGCCGGATGGTTCCAGAGTCAACGCTATTATCCCGCCCCTGTCCCTCAATGGTCCTATGCTTACCATCCGCAAGTTTCTCGATGAGGTGCTGTCCATTGATGACCTCATTGGATTCGGATCTTTAAGCGAAGAAATGGCGGAGTTTTTGCGGCTTTGTGTGCGGGCGAGGATGAATCTAGTGGTCTCTGGCGGCACCGGTTCGGGAAAGACCACGCTCCTCAACGTCCTTTCAGGCTTTATTCCAGCGGATGAGAGAATTATCACCATCGAGGATGCCGCAGAGCTAAGGCTGAGGCAGCCCCATGTAGGGCGTCTCGAAGCCCGACCGGCCAACATCGAGGGAAAGGGAGCGGTTAGTATTAGGGATCTACTTCGCAATGCTCTCAGGATGCGGCCTGACAGAATCATCATTGGAGAAGTCCGGGGTTCAGAGGCCATTGACATGCTACAGGCCATGAACACCGGTCACAA
>JAAZHE010000236.1 GCA_012510855.1 Bacillota bacterium
AATACGTGCACTAGGGCACCTGATTTGGCAAACATGCTACCAATATCATGGGCGCCGGTGATATCATCTGCCACAACACCGATCATCAGGCCACCTCCTCCGAGGCCGGTATCCTGAGTTAGCCAGAAAATCCTCCACCACCTCATCGGGCACGGTTTGGATTTCCAGCCCAGCACTTCGGGAAACAATCATCATGCGGCACATTACCTCCAGGGTGTGCAAGGCCATCCTGGCCTCCTTAATACTGGTATCGTAGACCAAAACCCCGTGATTCTCCATGATCAGGATATTGGCTTCCATGACTTCTCTCTTGATGCTTTCCACCAATTTGTCGGAACCTGGATGGTTGTAGCCAACCCTTCCCACCCGCTCAAGATAATACATAGATTCCACAAACCAATTGCTAGACACCGGTTCCTTTGTACAGGCAATTAGAGTGCTGTAAAAGGGAGATGAATGGATAACAGCATTGATCTCGGGCCGCATGGCGTAAATCTCCCGATGTAGGGGGAATTCCTTGGATGGTTTTCTCTCTCCAAGAGCCCTGCATTCGCTGATCCTGCATTCCACAAGGTCATCTGGAGCAAGATCACCCAGCCAAGCACCGCTGGCACTAATCAAGAAAGTGTCCTCCCCAATCCTGGCACTGATATTGCCGGAACTACCCCATACCAATTGATTGTCAATCATATAACGGCCTAAAGCCCTTAGTTCATCTTTTATCTTCGCTATTGCCAATTGTTCTCTCACCACTTGCTTTGCTGGACTTCTTCTTACACCTTTCCCCCACTACCTAGAAAATGGAGCATTTTGTCTACCACAACCTCTTCAACTGCTTCCCGACCAGTTCTCAAGAGTGAAGGAGATAAGGCACAGCATTCCTCATTGGTCATTGGCTCTTTTCTATCAATGGCGGCTAAGAAGGCTAGCTCCAAATCGGTAGCTATATTGACCTTGCTAATACCTCCACCGGGACACTGGATGGCCTTCATGATCATTTCCGAAGGAACACCGGAGCCGCCGTGAAGAACTAGATGCACATTAGTCAGCTCGCGGATCTTTCCTATGCGCTCGAAGTCTATCCGAGGCTGTCTCACCATATAAACGCCGTGGGCAGTACCCACCGACACGGCCAAAGCATCAACGTCAGTTTGCTCCACAAATAATCTTGCCTCTTCCGGGTCAGTAAACAGTTCCTCGTCTGTGTCTGTTTCAATAAAATCAGTTGTGCCAATTCTTCCTAGCTCAGCCTCTACAGACACGCCCCTGGGGTGGGCGAACTCTACTACGTCCCTGGTTATGGCTACGTTGCGGTCAAACTCTTCGTGGGAAGCATCGATCATTACCGAAGTGAACCCCACTGCTACAGCTTCTTCGATGAGAGCTGTATCCCGGGTATGATCCAAGTGCAAGACCACGGGGACAGAGATCCTATCTTCCCGCAGCACCCGATAGAACTCCTCGGCAAACTCATCGACACTGATCCCATATTTGCTGAGTTCCCGACTAGATATTTGGACAATGGCAGGAGACTTGCACCTCTCCGCGGCACTCAGTACCGCACCAATCATGGGAGTGTAGCGAGGAGAGAAAGAACCTACGGCATAACCTCCTTGCTCCGCCCTTACCAATACTTCATTAAGAGTAACTAGATTGGGATACTCCCGTAAAGCAATCATCAACCGGATCTCTCCCCTACGTGGATTTGTGATGTCCATTACCATCTGGATAGCTGATATACCCAAATCAGCATTCCTTGTGGCCTATACTGCCCTATCTAAAGAGCAATCTTTGTAAGAGGAACAGCTGCCAAGATGTCTATTTCTACGCTTGTTTAGTCCATACCTTTAGGGGGAAGCTGTTTTAGGCGATGGGGAATCTGACTTCGCTCAGCGCCACTTCTTCTAAAGTAAAGGCAGCCAGCCAAAGGCTTGGAGGATGCGGTACCGCTCCAGGGCAATAATTCCCTGCCAGTACCTCCTAGCTATAGCAAATTCTTGTGGGTAGGCGTCCCATTCCCACGTCACTGGCCAAAGGCCGTCTTCATCGACCTGCTCCGCATAGAAATTGAGGTTCTGATCAACCAAATTGCCAAATACTGCACAAAGAAAACTGTCGGGCCTTTGCACAAAGGTCAGAGGTAAAGCGTGGTAGCCCTGGCCCCACTGAGTAACATTGGTCTCCACCACGGTCATTGCCAGCTCCACCAGCTTTCTTTGCACATCCACCAGAGAATAACCAGTCTGCTCCACCAATTCCGCTGCCCTCGGCTCCATCAGTTCGTTGAATATCAGGTAGTTGCTGAGCTCATGCATGTCCATTACAGTGCAGTCCATAAGCCTTTTGAGAACAAAGCGCACCGTCATCCACCCCTTGTCAGCGACACTGCTTCCCGGTGCTGACCAATAGATAAGATAAGCTGCTAATTCCACACTGGGATTGAACATCCACCGTTCCTCCACCCCAGGTTTCCACTGTCACCAACGGGCATGGGGGAAGGCATTGTTCTCGGGGAGAACCGCCGGCCACATACCTGTCGGCTGCTGCGTACGGCACAGATAATCCACTACGGACTGCACCATGGGAAGGTCAGACCCGGCTTCAACCTCCAGCAAGATACAGGCTGCTGCCCAGCTAGCCATAGGCGATGAGGCGGGCAGCCAAAAATCCGGCTCTATGCCATGGCCAAATCCACCGTCTTCATTCTGGTAGGCTGCTAATATCTCAAGCACTTTTTCCCGAGGTCCGCCTTCAAAGGTGTATTCCCAACGGGCCACCTCCAAAGGCCGGACACTCCGCTTTATCCACCGTCCTGCTTTAATGAATGCTTGCTTGAGCCTATCCACAGTGTATTTTCCTCCTCAGGGCAGCATATGAGCCAGGGACTTATTAGGATCCCGGCACTTATAGTGCCTGTTTTGGGTCCCTTAGTTCACTGCACGTCGAAAAAACTCCTGCATCACAGAGAGAATCTCAGAGAGCCATTACAAGGAGTCTAGAACATTACGGAGAATTTGAAAGAGACACATGCGGCTGACAGCAAGAATGACCAAGCTGATTGTGGCCATGGGGGTAAACCAATGGAGGAGAATGCTCTGGTAAATAGATGGAATGGAGGGATTGGATAGCCGTGCAGTGGTATGAAAAGCTGTTTGAGAACTATGCGGAACAGTATGACAAAGAGCCTTTTACCCAGGGGACGATAGGAGAGTGTGATTTTATAGAGAAGGAGCTCAACTACGATAGATCCCTCATAATTATCGACATTGGCTGCGGGACAGGGAGGCACGCCATAGAACTTGCCAAGAGAGGGTATTCGGTCACAGGGATTGATCTGTCTGAGGCCCAGCTAAGAAGGGCTAGGCAAAAAGCGAAAAGGGAGAATGTGACAGTTGAGTTCCTGCGATGCGATGCCAGGAATCTCCCTTTTGAAAACCAATTTGATGCGGCCATCATGCTTTGCGAAGGTGCCTTCCCTTTGATGGAAACCGATGAAATGAACTATGAAATATTGAAAAACTCCGGGAAGGCCTTAAAAACTCCCGGCAAATTCATCTTTACCACCTTGAACGGCTTGTACCGCTTATTTCATTCCAGTCACCAGTCTCCCGAAGGGAGGCCCCAGGACGGAGCTGACAATTCTCAAGGCGAGTATTTCGACTTCATGACTATGAGGAGCCGTGATGTTCTCACCTTCTCCGATGATGATGGAAACCAACACCAAGTTGTGGTGAGTGAAAGGTACTATATCCCCAGTGAGATAACCTGGCTGCTAAAGTCCCTGGGCTTTCAGAAAATCGACATCTTCGGAGCCAAGCTTGGGGCGTTCTCCAGGGAGAATCGGCTTACCACAGAAGACTTCGAAATGCTGGTCATAGCGGAGAAGCAGTAGTACTAGGGTCCTTAGTCATGGCTGCTATCAAGTTAAGGTTTCTATTCTATTCTGCCATTCATACCTGATCCGGAAGGCCTCCTGCCTCCGGACACCATCAGCCAGAAGGCGCAGCACGAAGGATAGCTAAGACTCATGCGCACCCTGCGAGTTATCCTTAACCCAATCGGCGTACGGTCCATAAACGGGATCTAGAGGCACCCCGTAGATAGCAGGCAGTTCATAGGAATGCATGTCTCTGATGGCCTTTTCAACCTCTTGGTAGCGCTCCTCAGTTGTCTTAGCGACGATCCGGTATTCCTGGTCCTGCTGCACCGTACCTTGCCACCTATAGAAGCTCTCGATGGCAGAGATCTGCACACAGGCAGCTAGACCTTTCTCCACCAGTGCACGGGCGATGGCCCTGGCCGCCTCTTTGCTGTCGGTGGTGGTTACAATAGCCAACAGTGCCATGTTTGAAGACCTCCCTTGTGAAATAGGCTCCCACGGACATACAATTCACCAAACCCTTGCCTAGAACCTCTAGCTAGGATATCCGACCCCACAGCTTTAAGTACTGTCAAGAAAAGTACCAAAAAAACCTAACACCCGGTGGATTAATCCACCGGGTGTTGGTAAGATTTCCTGGCAACGAGCTACTCTCCCACCGGGTTACCCCGGCAGTACCATCGCCGCTGGAGGGCTTAACTACTGGGTTCGGGA
>JAAZHE010000237.1 GCA_012510855.1 Bacillota bacterium
CTCCACACTTCACTGATAGTCCGCCGTACTTCCACGCTGAAACCGGCTGGTCATTAGTGGTGGCGGAAAGCAGCAGAAACAAGGAAGCGGCATGGAAGTTTGTTAAGTTCATGATAGATAGAAAGAGCAGCGAGACTTGGAATACGGTTACCGGCACCATTCCGGCAATGAAGGAAATCGCTGAAGATCCAGCTTTCCGGGCAAAGTGGGCAATTCTCGAGCCGTCCTTCAATGTACTGCCCTACGGGAAGTTCGTTGGCGATGTGGTGAATAGAGAGATAGTCTGGGAGATCAGCATGGATGAATTCCAGGCGGTGATCTACGGCAGAAAATCCGTTGACAAGGCCCTGGAGGACATGACGAAGAGAATAAATTACGAGATCGATATTTATTAATTGATGTGAGTCTGCTTATACAACCCGGAGTAATCCGGGTTGTATAAGCATGTCTAATATAGCACACCAAAGCGAACCAGAAGGATTGAATCGAATCGTTGACCCAATGGCCCTTGACAGGAATTCCAGGCTTGACGGAAGTGAGGGTTTGCGGTGAAGAGAAAAAAGAGGCACAGTATGTACTTTCTGGGAATCAAGCACGGCCGCTTTGTGGTATTTTCGCTGGCGCCCATGCTGGTGTTATTTGTTGTACTAACGGTGTTTCCGACCGTAGCAGCTATCTGGATGAGTTTTTTCAATTACAACCTGATGAGGCCGGTGCACCCCTTTGTAGGTTTGGCCAACTATAGACGCATGCTGGATGATGCGGTTTTCCAAAAAAGCCTGTTCAATACAATCAAGTTTGCCGCTCTGACCCTTCCGCTAAACATTGTTCTCAGTCTTCCCATTGCCATTGCTCTAAACAGCATTAAACGGCTGAAGACTTTTTTTCGCACTGCCTACTTTCTTCCGACTGTCACTTCGTTAGTAGCCATTTCATTGATCTGGCTTTTTCTCTACGATCCTGTAAATGGACTGATCAATACAGTTCTGGGGTGGTTTGGGCTTCCCAGTTACGCATGGTTGCGTGATCCAAGGCTGGCTCTGCCTGCTATAGTCGTGGCTTATGTGTGGCAGGACTTGGGGTATAATATCGTGGTCTTTCTAGCAGCTTTGCAGGGGCTCCCGGACTTCTACTACGAAGCTGCCCGAATTGACGGGGCAAATTTCTGGCATGAATTCCGTTACATTACCCTGCCCCTCTTGAAGCCTGTAATGGGTATGGTGTTCATCCTTACTATAATCTCCGCTGTAAAGGTGTTTGCACCGGTGCAGATTATGACCGGAGGCGGTCCGATGAACAGCACACGGGTGTTGGTCTTCCACATTTACGAGACCGCGTTTTCTTTGTTCCGTATGGGATATGCCTCCGCGATGGCGGTAGTACTGTTGATAATTATCCTGATACTGACTCTAATTCAAAGATGGTTATTCCGGACAGACTGGGAGTATTGAGGAGGCTGCCCTATGTCGAATGCTGTATTCTTTCGCAGAATGAGGATGTATCTCTTGTACTTGGTGCTGTTTATGGGGGTAATTATAACCATTGGGCCCTTCGTTTGGATGGTCTTATCTTCCTTTAAATCTGGAGGTGAGATAGTACGAACCCCTCCTACTTTCTTTCCCGAGGAACCAACCTTGAATAATTACCGCAGGGTACTGACTGGAATCCCCTTTGTCCGTTACTTTTTTAACAGCCTTTACGTGTCCACGCTAACGACCATCATCGTACTGTTTACCAGTAGTCTGGCAGGGTACATATTTGCCAAATTTGAGTTCCCCTTCCGTGAAACCATCTTCGTCGTATTCTTGAGTACCTTGATTATACCCTTTGAGCTGATAATGACACCTCTCTACTTGATATTCTCGAATCTGAGACTAATCAACACCTATACCGCGTTGATACTGCCATACGTGGTTAACGTCTTTGGTATCTATCTAGTCCGGCAATTCATGCATCAGATACCTAACGATCTAATTGATGCGGCTAGGATAGACGGTTGTTCTGAATTTAGGATCTTTGCCGAGATAATTGTCCCTCAGATGAAGCCCGCCCTGGCCACGTTAGGCATTTTCACCTTTATGAGTCAGTGGAACAATTACTTGTGGCCGTTGATCGCGATCAATGACATGCTTCTTCGCCCACTGCAGGTGGGACTCGCAATGGTTACCCAGTCGCAGCCCACAACTACCTTGTATGATATAAGTATGGCTGCATCTACGTTGGCCGTCGGCCCGGTAATAGTGGTATTTCTTATCTTTCAGCGTTGGTTTATCGAAGGTCTTACCCTTACAGGTCTTAAATAAGTGCTTGGACTGTCGTGGGATGGAGGCATAGGAAATGTCAACAACGAAAATCGTTCTTGTTGGAGCTGGTAGTGCTGTATTTGGTGTCCGGCTGGTTAGAGATATAGTATTAACCGATGGGCTCAGGGGAAGCGAGTTGGTGCTGGTAGACATAAATGAGGAGATGCTGGACCTAGTATTCCGAATCGGCGAGAGATTGGTACGAGAACAGAACGCTGACCTAAAGCTTTCCCGATGCACCGACTACCGGGAAGCTCTTCCTAGCGCAGACTTTGTTATTACAACAGTTGCCAAGGGTGGTTCCGAGGCGTGGCTGAAAGACGTAGAGATTCCGAGAAGTCATGGATACAACTATGCTGTAGGCGATACAATGGGGCCTGGAGGGATGTTCCGGGCGTTCCGTACTATTCCCATCATACTAGATGTGGCTCGAGAGATGGAGAAAGTCTGCCCCGATGCTCTTCTCATCAATTATAGCAATCCCATGACTGCAGTCTGCCGGGCTGTGAACAAGTACACCAACATCGAGGTGATAGGTCTCTGCCACGGTTTACTCAATACCGTGCACACCATAGCTTCAAGGCTGGAGCTAAATCCCGATGATATTACTGCCTGGGCAGCGGGAATCAATCACTTTATCTGGCTGACTGATATCGTTGACAAGACAACGGGCGAAGATATATATCCCCGTGTGAGGCAAAGGGCAGAGGAGCTGCCGGAGGAACAGCCGGTTGCCTATGATCTCTTGCGGGTGTATGGATTGTTGCCCTCAGGTGGAGATGACCATATCGTCGAATTCATCCAGTATTACACCTCACCGGAATCCGAGAATGGAGCTCTCTATAATATCGACCTAGATTATGTGAGAAAGGCTATTGCTCGTCAAAAAGAGGAAATTGACTTCCTAATGAACCTGGCTAACGATCCCGATGCTAAGGTCACCGAGGCGATCCACGGGACTGCCGAAAGTGCTGCGGAGATCATGGATTGCTTGACAAATGCTAAGTCAGAAGTGTTTATGGTGAATGTACCTAACAACGGTAAGATACCTAACCTTCCCGATGAAGCAGTGGTAGAGATTCCTGGGGTAACCACGCCCTCTGGTGTGCAAGGAATACAAGTAGCGCCCCTTCCCCCGGGTATAGCCGGGCGGATTTTGGCATGTCTCAATGAGTTTGAACTGGTAGTTGAAGCAGCTGTGACTCGGAAGCGTTACCTGGCCCTGCAAGCACTGCTGATTAATCCTTTCACACGCTCTAGACGGGGAGCAGAAGCACTCTTGGATGAGATGTTTGAAGCGAATCGGGCCTATATCGGTGATTTTGATTAAGCCAATACGTTGTTTCGTCGAGTGGGCTTTCAATGAGGTTGTCTCAAGGGCAGGCGGGGTCGCTCCTTGCTTGGCCAGCAGTCCTTTCGACTGCTGCCCCTTTTGATCGATTTAGACTGCTATCAATGATACTCTTTGCACAAAGCCCATTTGGCAGTTAGAGGGAAATCCATTGAAATTGAGAATAGTTATAGTGACTTACAATGCTCAGTATCTACATCAATGATGGGGGGCTGAATGATGAAATTTGCCTTTATCGGTGCCGGCAGTTTTGGTTTTACCAGGAGTCTAGTCAGGGATATACTTTCGTTCCCGGCGCTTCAAGACTGTGAGATTGCCTTGATGGATATAGACAAGAAACGCTTGGAGTACATCGAGCAAGCTGTAAAGAAGATAATTGCTGCCGGAAACTATCCAGCTAGAGTAACTTCAACCATGGATCGAGCTGAGGCTCTCAAAGGTGCCGATGGTGTTCTGATTACCATCCTTCAGGGTGGAGTCTCAGTATGGCGGAAAGATATTGAGATTCCTAAGAAGTATGGGGTGGACATCAATGTCGGCGATACACGGGGCCCAGCCGGTATTTTTAGAGCCCTGCGAACTATCCCTGTGATGATTGACATAGCACGAGATATTGAGAAATACTGCCCCGATGCGTTGGTTCTCAACTACACCAATCCCATGGGAATGCTGATTCGTGCGGTTCAGCAGGTGTCGGATATCAAGATCACGGGGTTGTGCCACAGCGTCCAGGGGACAGCCGCGATGTTGGCCCGCTGGATCGGCGCTCCTATGGAAGAAATCACGTATTTTTGCGCTGGCATAAACCACCAGGCATGGTATCTTAGCTTCAAATGGAATGGGAAAGATGCCTATCCGTTAATCCGCAAAGCAATCACCGAGAATCCGGAGATCTATAATGAAGAAATAGTCAGGAACGAGATGTTCTTACACTTGGATTACTATGTCACGGAGTCCAGCGGTCACAACTCGGAGTACAATGCTTGGTTCCGCAAGCGTCCGGACTTGATTGAGCGTTACTGTACCCACGGAACCGGTTGGAACCCTGGAGAGTATGCCTACATACTCAAGGAGTACCTGCGCCGGGAGGATACATGGGAAGATGAAATCAAGGAGTGGCTAGCTAAGGCGGAAGTCAATCTTAATAGAGGGACAGAGTACGCAGCTAATATCTTCAATGCGGTGCTTGGCGACGGAACAATGTTTGAGTTCAATGGCAACACAAGGAACTTCGGTTTGATTGACAATCTCCCCGAAGGGTGCTGCGTCGAGATTCCTATGCTTGCCTCAAGGCGCGGGGTAGAGCCACTACATGTTGGCAAATTGCCTGATCACCTGGCTATTTTGAACAGCATCAACGCAGGCTGTGAAGATCTCGCTGTGGAAGGCTGTTTGACGGGAGATAAGCGGAAAGTATTCCACGCTATCTGCATGGATCCATTGACCTCTGCAGTACTAAGCTTAGAAGAAATTAAGAACATGGTTGACGAAATGTTCGAAGCCAACCGTGACTGGTTACCGCAGTTTGAGTTCTAGAGTACTTAGGGTGAGAATGACTCTTTAGAATAGCTCTTGCGCTACCCTGGGTGTCTATTGTGTGAGTATACCGGGCTCTAGCTTTGCTCTCTTTGCTAGAGCCCGGTATTAGATCTGGTGAATGTGTCTGGGATGAGTTTTCAAGAAACATAAGAGATGCCTTGCAGTTCTTAAAGAACGCTTGGGAAAATGAGTGGTGAATCCACAGCTCATGCACCAAAACGAGTCTGACCACGCTGTCTTACAGGGCGTGGCTGCTGAAATGAGTATATCGATCCAGTTCCAACTATCTTCATTACTAGTGTTTCTCCAATGAATGAAGTTGCTACCAAGAGGCTCCCCTCCCTTATTTTCTCCCCTGCTGTTAAGTCCAGTTCTTCACATCGGTTAATGGGTATTCTCTACCGCCCATTGTCAGTGTATCTTTCCCAGCCCCATGTGTCACAGCGTCTGTGCTCCAACTACTGACCCTTCACAGAGCGCCTTATACATGTCTCAATTCTCGAATTCCTTATGGAGTCATCTCGAATAGTGGGCTCGAG
>JAAZHE010000027.1 GCA_012510855.1 Bacillota bacterium
CCCCTTTTGCAGGTGGAAAATCTAACGAAGGTCTTCGGCAGCGGCAAGAACGAAGTTGTAGCTGTCGACGATGTTTCCTTTGAAATCTACCCGGGAGAGATTATTTCACTACTTGGGGAAAGCGGCAGCGGCAAGACTACCACTGCCCGCATGATCCTGCGGCTGAGCCAGCCCACTAGAGGCCGTATACTCTTCAAAGGCCAGGATATTCAGGCAATGAAGGGTAGTGACTACTGGCGGCAGGTTCAGGCGATCTTCCAGGATCCCTTCTCCAGCTTCAACAGTTTCTACTCAGTCTACAGTTTTCTCAGCAAGGCCTTTCGCCTGAAGGGAAACCACGTCTCCAAGCCCCAGCAGCGGGCGATGATGGAGGAGGCCATGGAGAAGGTAGGGCTGAACGCTGCAGAACTGCTCTTTAAGCGCCCCCATGAACTAAGCGGCGGTCAGCGCCAGCGCCTGATGATCGCCCGGGCCCTGCTGATCAGCCCGGAGCTCTTGATTGCCGATGAACCGACATCGATGATCGACGCCTCTTCCAGGGTAGGAATCCTGAACATGCTTGTGGACTTAAGCCGGAATCTCGGCATGTCTATTATGTTCATTACCCACGATATTGGTCTTGCCTATTACACCAGCGACCGGCTGCTGATCATGAACAAAGGCAGAATTGTCGAACGGGGACCTTCTGTGGAAGTCGTTGAGAATCCCACCAATGATTACACCCGCAGGCTGTTGGCAGACGTGCCGACATTAAGCAAGAGATGGGCCCTGTAAAGGGCCCATCAGCCTGTCAAATAATAAGCCTTGGTTTATATACTACCCAGGCGTTCCCAACTTACAGCTTCTGAAAAAAGAAAATGGGGCGAGTGATGGGACTCGACCCCACGACCTCCAGGGCCACAACCTGGCGCTCTCACCAACTGAGGTACACCCACCGCGATTGATTACTTGTGGCGCGCCTGGCAGGAATCGAACCTGCGACACTCGGATTAGAAGTCCGATGCTCTATCCCCTGAGCTACAGGCGCCTGTTGATAAATGGAGCGGGTGAAGGGAATCGAACCCTCGCAACTGGCTTGGAAGGCCAGGGCTCTACCACTGAGCTACACCCGCCCGCTTCAACATTGTTAGTCTAACACGACCCATATTCTCTGTCAAGATAACTGCAACACCTGGGCTCATGGTCGGGGCGAGAGGATTTGAACCTCCGACCTCCTGCTCCCAAGGAAGGCGCGCTAACCAAACTGGGCTACGCCCCGTTTCTAGTGTTAGCTGACGAAATTGATTATAGCACAATCGGCCGCGACCTGTCAACGCCGTTTTCCCCGCCGCTGAGCGGGCCCCTGGGTAGCTACGGGCCAAAGAGAGCCTTTCCTATCAAATCCACTCCGCTTTATATCAAACCCTGCTCCAGCCATTCCCGGACAATAGGCAGTACCCGTTGGAGTGCCTTTCCCCGATGACTGATCCTGTTTTTCTCCTCCATAGACAGCTCCGCAAAGGTCTTGCCTAGGTGGGGCACCAGGAACAGGGGATCATAGCCGAAACCGCCGCTGCCCCGCTCTTCTTCGATGATTACCCCGGGACAGATGCCCTCTACCAGCTGCTCTGCACCTTTAGGACTCACCAGGGCGATCACACACCGAAACTGAGCTCTTCTCTCTTGGGAAGGCACATCTGCCATGCAGCGAAGCAGCTTTCTGTTGTTTTCCGCATCGCTGGCAGATTCGCCGGCAAATCTTGCTGACCTAACTCCTGGTTTTCCCCCGAGGCTTTCTACTTCCAGCCCTGAGTCATCGGCCAAAGTAGCAAGACCGGTAAACCGGGCAATGACTCGGGCCTTTTTAAGGGCATTATCTTGAAAGGTGGCTCCATCCTCCTCAATCTCGGGAGCATCGGGAAAGTCCCTGAGGGAAAGTACATTAACGGCAAGCCCCGCCAACAGCTTCCGGATTTCCTCTACCTTATGCTCATTCCTGGAAGCGATGACCAATGCCGCCACGGGCCTGCCCTCCCATCTTAGCCGCCAAGTCCTCAGTCAGCACCTGTCTCTGCAAACTGATCAGCTCTTGGATCCCCCGTTCTGCCAGCTCAAGCATTTGATCTAGCTCAACCCGTGAAAAAGGTCCTCCTTCCGCGGTTCCCTGGATCTCGATGATCTTCCCATCTCCGCTCATAACCACATTCATATCCACCTGCGCTTGGGCGTCCTCGGCATAACAAAGGTCCAGCAAAGGCACGCCATCCACCAAACCAACACTGACTGCTGCCACAAAGTTAGAAATCGGCAGTCGATCCCAATTGACTATCTCCCCTAAGCGCTGGACAGCATCCATCATCGCCACAAAGCCGCCGGTAATGGCAGCGGTACGAGTGCCTCCATCGGCCTGAATCACATCGCAATCCAACCAGATGGTGCGTTCCCCTAGAGCTTCTAAATCTACTATTGACCTCAAGGCCCTGCCCACCAGCCGCTGAATTTCGGAAGTCCGGCCGCTAACTCGGCCCCGGGTGGACTCCCGTACATTGCGGGTTTCGGTAGCCCGAGGCAGCATTGAATACTCAGCGGTTAACCATCCCTGGCCGTTTCCCCTAAGGAATGGGGGAACCTTGTCCTCGATGCTGGCAGTACAAATAACCTTGGTATCTCCTGCCTCGATCAACACCGAACCCTCGGCGTACTTGTTGAAATTCCGGATAATCTTGACCTTCCGCAGCTCATCGGGTTTGCGACCATCAACTCGTACCATATTCAGTGCCTCCCTGCCTAGATTGCCCTCCTACACTCCTCTTCCTTGCCCGGCTCTCAAGCTCACATATTCTAGCTCTTATTGACAAGTTCCCTAACTATCTGCCTAAACCTCTCGCCTCTTTCTTCGAAATTCCTGAACATATCGTAGCTGGCGCACGCGGGGCTCAGTAAGACTACATCACCGGGCGCAGCTAACCCTGAAGCCTTAAGCACTGCATCGTCAAAGCCTTTGCTCCAGCAGATCACCGGCTGATCGGGCCGACTCTGTTTAGCTCGAATGGCTCTCTCCAGTTTCTCTGCTGTAGCTCCCACTAGGACTACTGCCTTCACCCGCTCCACCACTGTCTCTGCCAGCTGCTCGAAGGACAACTGCTTATCATAACCGCCGGCAATCAGCACCAGCGGTTCATGTAAAGCATTGATTCCTGCTATGGCCCTAGCGGGACTGGTGGCAATAGAATCATTATAATACTTAACCCCATTGATTTCAGCAACCAACTCCAACCGGTGGGGAACTCCGGTGAAACTGGCGATCACGTTGATCATGGCCTCCGGCTGAGCACCGCATAGGGCCGTCAAAGTCACGGCTGCCAGCACATTCTCCCAATTGTGGACGCCCAGAAGCCGCACAGCGCCTATGGGGCATAGAACCTCTTCCCGGCCTTGAGCAAACCCCACATCTCTAAGGACGATCATTCCATTGCGCAAGAAAGCGCCCCGCTCAGGTTCCGCCAGCCGGCTGAAATAAGACACCTCCCCTGGACACTCCGGGGCAAAGGAACGGGTGATGTCGTTGTCGTAGTTGAGCACTATGCAGTCAGCGGGCTCTTGAAATGCCAAGATGTGGCGCTTGGCCTCAATATAGGCTTCCATGGTCTTATGAACATCCAAGTGATTGGGTGTAATGTTTGTCACCAAGGCGTAATTGGGGCTGTAAGGCAGATTCTCCAGCTGAAAACTAGACAGCTCCAGTACCACTATATCTTCTGAGGACATATTGGGAATATCCTCCAACAGCGAATTGCCGATATTCCCACCCACAAACACCTTGCTGTCACCTTGGGCTTTAAGAATCTCTCCCACCAAGGTAGTGGTGGTAGTCTTGCCGCTGCTGCCAGTGATTCCCACAATGGGTGCCGGACACAGTTCAAAGAAAATCTCCATTTCGCTGCTAAATCTGATTCCCCGCTCCTTCAGGGCTCTAAGCTCCGGCAGGTCTTTGGGAACTCCGGGGCTTAGAAAAACAGCATCGAAGTCTGCTAGTTCATCTAAATATCCCTCACCGAGTTTATATGAAACCGGCAGGCCAGCGATTTGGGCAAGCCGAGACTCTAGTTCCACCGGCTTTTGCCGGTCGCAAACAGTGATCTTCGCACCTTCTGCGACCAGGTGGCGAATCAGAGGTATGTTGCTGATTCCCAGACCTATAACAGCTACCTTTTGGTCACGCCACTCCATGCCGCTTTCACCCTTCATCCCCAAAGCAGCGCTGCCCTTTTCCACCGGAATACTACTATTTACCCTGAGGGGTAAAGCCTCCATTGGCCGACTCCTTCCCTACAAGCTCTGCTTACCAACCTAACGGTGGAC
>JAAZHE010000238.1 GCA_012510855.1 Bacillota bacterium
AAGCAATATTGCGTATATCAGATAAGCTTATTGATAACTGAGGAATTTACACACTAATCTGGACTTGATCTTTGTTTCAAAGAATGATACATATAAGAAGAGAGATACAAAAAAGAGTAAGAGAAAATAAGAGGAATTGTTTAGACGAAGAGGAATAGTCGATCAAAACCAACGTAATGAAAATGTAACAAACAGCTTAGGCGATGCCTTGTAGGAGGTGAGACAAGACACTGCTGTTTAGATCCGAAGACCGATCAATCTTGCAAGGGGGAGTGTAGCCGGAATGAAAAAATCGCTGATCCTTCTGTTATTTGCTTTGCTTGTTTTGTCGTCGGTAGGTATTGTGAGTGCGGAAACTGTGCTCGATGTGTGGTTAGTCGACTGGACGGAGGATACCCAAAAGTTATTTGAAGAAGAACTGATTCCGGAATGGAATAAGCTGCATCCGGATATCAAGATCAACATGACGTGGGTTGAATGGTCAAAGTACGATGAGAAGCTGTTGACCGCGTTTGCTGGGAATACTGCTCCTGACATTTTCCAGACCGGTGCTGAGTATGCGTGGCAGCTGGCAACCAAGAAACAGGCAATACCGATTGATCATTACATTGCCAACTATCCCGAGAAGGATGACTTCTATGAGGGTGCCTGGGGTGTTACTTTCTGGGAAGGTAAGCAGTATGGAGTGCCTTATCTAACTGCTCCTCGGGCCAATATTTACAGAATGGATATTCTTAATGAAGTGGGCATCACGGAGGTACCAAAGACTTGGGAGGATGTCCTGGAAGCAGCTTCCAAGTCCACCATTCGCCGTGGTACCCGTATGATGCGCCAAGGTATGGGTAGCGGAGATTGGCAAGAATTCATTCAGCTATTGCTTGCTGCCGGCGGCAAGTTCATTACGGAAGATGGTACAACAGACGTGAACAGCCCAGAAGGTAGAGCTGCACTCCAGTACATGGTGGACCGGTTCAATGCGGTTAGCCCGCCTGGTACGGCTCAGCTATCGCAAAGCCCAATTCCCCATTTTGCAACTGGTAAGCAAGTCATTACGTTTGGCAACCAAGGCCCGATCAACCAAGTGCAAAAATATGCTCCCGATAAGTTAGATTCGCTGGCGGTCGGTGTAACAGTTCCCGGCGGCGAAAAGTACAAGGTATCCGATCCTTCCCGGGTAAGAGGTGTATCACTCACGTTCACCGATTGGCTGGCAATTTCTACCCAGTGTGAAGATCCCGATGCTGCTTGGGAGTTTGTGAAGTTCTTGATTACTTCTGAGAACATTGCCAAGTACAACGAAGCAACTTGGTTCATGATTCCACCGCGGCGCAGTGCAGCCGAAAACGCCTACTGGCTCCAGCTGGGTCCGCTGCAAGAATTCCTAGAGGTGTTTGATGAATACGGATATGCATTCCCGGCATTCCCCGAGACAGCCCGGGTCCAAAAGGTCATGGGTGATAATATCGAACTGGCATTGAACCAGAAGATCACCGTTGATGAGGCCCTTAAAGCGATGGAGGAAGGAATTAACGCAATTTGGGCAGAGGCACTAGGGAAATAAGCTAGATGCAGACAGTGAGAATTAAAGAGGGTACTTTGTACCTGGGGTACATGGTACCCTCTGCATGCAAAAAAGGAGGACATGCAACTTGCGTGGGCGTCTCTTTACCAGCAGCATTCAACGTAAAAAGGCAATAGAAGGATATCTGTTTGCCAGTCCATGGTTTATCGGCTTTTTCCTCTTCACCGTCGGCCCGATGGTTATTTCTTTAGTGATGAGTTTCTATAATTACGATGTTCTCACTCCGCCCAAGTTTGTAGGGCTTGAGAACTACAAGACCTTATTTACGGGTGACCCTTTGTTCTGGAAAGTTTTGTATAATACCTTTTACTATGCAGTTTTTCAAATACCGTCTTACTTAGTTGTATCGCTGGCAGTCGCGGTCCTAATGAATCAGCAAGTGCCTGGAATCCGCATCTTCCGCACCTTGTATTATTTGCCGGCAGTGACGGCGGGACCGGCCACGATGATGCTGTGGCTTTGGCTGTTTGATCCGTCGATGGGGTTGATTAATCAGGTGCTGTGGGCTATCGGCATTGACAATACTCCGCTTTGGCTGCAAAGTGAGGTTTGGTCTAAGCCTTCATTAATCCTGATGAGTCTATGGTATGCCGGTTCCAGCATGGTCATTTATCTAGCAGGCCTTCAGGGAATACCACAGGAGCTGTACGACGCTGCTGCTGTCGATGGTGCCGGAAGCTGGACGCAGTTTCGCAAGATCACGCTCCCGATGCTGTCACCGACTATTTTCTTCAATTTGATTATGGGAATTATTAACGCCTTCCAGATCTTTGAGCAGGCGTATTTGATGACTGAAGGTGGGCCGATGAATTCAACTCTCTTCTATGCGCTATATCTGTACTACAATGCGTTCAAGTGGTTGAAAATGGGTTACGCTTCGGCTCTAGCTTGGGTGTTATTTGCCATCATCCTTGTATTGACGCTAATTCAGTTCAAATTGGCGAACCGTTGGGTCTATTATGAAGCAGCAGACAGGGGGTAGACAAGCATGCCACGATATATGTCACCGGAGGAACAAGCAAGATATCTTAAGCGCAGGCGCAAAAGAATTGAGCTAATGAAAACAATTGGCGTTTTTGTTATCTTGAGCTTAGGGGCTTTACTGTATTTAGCTCCGCTGTTTTGGATGATATCTACTTCCATCAAAAACGATATCCAGACCTTTGCCGATCCTCCGATTCTGATTCCGAATCCGCCGGTCCTCGACAACTATGTTGAGATCCTCACCAGTCCTCGGTGGAGGCGGTGGGCGTGGAATACCATCTATCTGACTGGAATGGGATTAATTGGAACACTGCTGTCAACATCTGTCTCGGCATATTCATTTGCCCGTTTGCAGTGGCCAGGAAGAAATTTCTGGTTCATTGTTTTGCTGTCGACGATGATGCTGCCGTATCAAGTGACAATGGTTCCAACCTACCTGATATTTACCCAGTTAGGCTGGGTAAATACGTTTAAACCGCTGACGGTCCCGCCGTTTGTTGCGGTGGGTGGTGCCTTTTATATCTTCTTGTTGCGGCAGTTCTTTATGACGATTCCGAAAGAACTTGACGAGGCGGCCATTATCGATGGTTGCAGCACCTTCCGGATCTTTTGGAATATCATTTTACCGCTGGCGAAGCCGGCTCTGGCGACGGTAGCGATTTTCACTTACATGAGTCACTGGAATGCTTTCTTGACACCATTAATCTACATTCGGGATAGTGAGTTGTTCACGCTCACTTTGGGTCTCTCGTCTTTGCGGACGAACTACGCGGTTTCGGGTATCATCATGTGGAATGAACTAATGGCGGCCTCGATATTGATTGCGCTGCCTTGTATGTTACTGTTCCTCTTTGCTCAGCGCTACTTCATCCAGGGAGTTGTCATGTCCGGTTTGAAGGGCTAAAGTGGTGAAGCTCAAGGTTAATTCATGCAGGTTAAGACTATGGGCCATCGACTGATGGCCCATAGTTTTTGGTGTGCCCAGCATGTCTGCTGAGCCGATGGGTTGAAAGAAACCCTGTCGCCTAACTAGCGGGAAGACAATCCGTAGGCAAGGGCGTCACTGGTAACGGTGGGGTCTGAAGGAAGCCGAAGG
>JAAZHE010000239.1 GCA_012510855.1 Bacillota bacterium
TCCCTACACAGGTCCTTCCCTGGTTAGGGAAAGCCCGTCGACAAGAGTATTTTCAAAATCTGCGAAGGGTCCTGGAAGAGGCCCACGTAGATCTGGTGGTACTGGCTGGATTTATGCGGCTCCTTCCGAAAGAGCTGGTGAGGGCCTTCCCTCAGCGGATTATCAACATCCATCCCTCACTCCTGCCGGCCTTTCCCGGCCTCAACGCCCAACGGCAGGCCTTGGAGTATGGAGTGAAGATTGCTGGATGTACCGTACACTTTGTCGATGAGGGGATGGACTCGGGACCCATCATTGTCCAGAAAGCTGTACCGGTGTATGATTACGACACTGAGGAGTCACTGGCAGAACGAATTCTTGCCAAAGAACATGAAGCTCTACCGCAAGCCGTTGCGCTGGTATTGAGCAAACAGTGGCAAATACGGGGGCGAAGAGTAGTATGCAAGTGCTAGTTGTGGGTAGTGGGGGAAGAGAACATGCCATTGCTCTAAAGCTCTTAGAGAGTCCAAAGGTAGATGTGGTATGGTGTTATCCGGGTAATGCCGGAATGGCTCAGGCAGCTAGGATACCCAAACTGGCTGGCTCCGACGTCAACACCTTGGCTGAATTTGCTGCCACTGAAGGTATTGAGTTGACCATTGTGGGACCGGAAGGATACCTGGCAGAGGGTATCGTGGATGCTTTCCGTTCCCGGGACCTTTGTATAGTTGGTCCCAGCCAGGCTGCGGCTCAGATTGAAAGCAGCAAAGTCTTCGCCAAGAGGCTGATGGAGAAGTACGGAATACCGACAGCAGCATATCGTGTATTCAGTGAATACCAAGAGGCTAAGGCTTACATCGAAGAAATGGGAGTACCCATTGTAATTAAAGCTGACGGTTTAGCGGCCGGCAAGGGGGTTGTGGTGGCAGAGGATGTGGAGACTGCCCTGGAGGCAGTCAGGGTTACCCTCTCGGGCCAGCGGGTAGGAGAAGCTGGAAGGCGGATTGTAGTAGAGGAGTTCATGGAGGGGCAAGAAGTGTCAATTCTCGCCCTCTGCGACGGCAAGACCTGTGTGCCGCTGATGCCCAGCCAGGATCACAAGGCTGTTGGCGATGGAGACCAGGGTCCCAATACCGGAGGTATGGGGGCTTACAGCCCTGTGCCGGTGGTAGATGAGATACTTCAGCAGGAGATCTGCCAGTCTATCCTGCTGCCTACTTTGAAAGCCATACACAAAGAGGGGATCGTCTATACTGGGGTGCTGTACGCGGGCTTGATGCTGACAGCAGCCGGTCCCATAGTAGTAGAGTTCAACTGCCGCTTCGGTGATCCTGAGACTCAAGCTCTGCTGCCGAGGCTCAAGACAGATCTAGCCGAAGTCCTGCTGGCTATAGCCCAAGGACGCTTGAGTTCCCTGCCGCCTTTGGAATGGGACCCTCGGGCCTGTGTGTGCGTGATAGCTGCTTCCCACGGATATCCCGGTCCTCATGAGACTGGTTTTCCTATTCGGGGCCTAGATGTCCTGGAAAAGATGCCGGACGTCTTCGTGTATCATGGAGCTACAGCCCTGCGGGGAGGGGAAATCGTCACTGCCGGAGGCCGGGTCTTGGGCGTTTCTGCCCTTGGAGATGATATCCAAGGGGCTCGAGATCGAGCCTATGAGGCAATGGCGCAGGTAGAGTTTGAGAACATATACTATCGAAGGGATATTGCCTGGAGAGTCCTGGGCACCGAAAAAGCCAATTAGGCAGCTCTTAGACGTGCTAGTGTGTTACCTCCCCCAGGGAACGACAGGAAGTGTCCGAAACGACCCCGGGCCTTTTAGCCTGGGGTTTTTGCTGGCTGCACGTGTCTTTGAGAGAGGGAGGCGGCAGCCCCGAAGTAAAGGCATCTCTATCATTCAGCTGTACAATCTGGTAGAGCCCCTGGTACAAGATGTGATATACTATTAAAAACATCGTTTCTTTATTAACCTTTTGGCGAAGAATGTCGAACGGTTTTGTTACGGCGGGCCTTGCCTTGGGAGAGGACAGGGGGGAGCTACCCTTGAAGCTGCTGATAGTTGCTGATGATGTGGACCCATTGCTATATGATTATTACCGTCCCGAGCGATTTCCACCTATTGATTTGATTCTTTCTTGTGGAGATCTAAAGCAATGGTATCTATCATATCTCATGTCCACCTTTAATGCTCCGCTGTATTACGTGCGGGGCAATCATGATATGTCCTTTATAGAAGATCCCCCCGATGGAGGAGAGAACATCCACGGCAGGATAGTCAATTACAAAGGTATTAGAATTATGGGTTTTGAGGGGAGCCAGGTATACACCCGGGAAGCAGTACAGTACACCGAGCGGGAGATGTACTGGACTTACCAGTTGATGAGATTCCAGATTTGGCGCCACAGGGGAGTAGATATTGTGATCACCCACAGTCCTCCGGCGGGCATCCACGATATGGATAACGTAACCCATAAGGGTTTTCAGGTGTTTAATCACATTATCAAGAAACACCGCCCCAAGTATCTGATCCACGGCCATACGCACCTTAATTACGGCCGCCGGCAGGAGCGGGTTACCCAGGTTGGGGATACATATGTGATTAATGCCTACGGCTTTTACATTCTAGATTACGAAAAGGGCCTGGAAGGAAGCGACCGCTACCAGACCCCTAGATAGGAATTATGGCCTTTATCTCAGCTTCTCAACTGGCAGCCTCGGTACTGGTAATGTCCTGCCACTTACGGCATCGATCTCCCCAACGGGCCAGCACTGTCTTATCCTGCTTTATCTCGACGATTTCGCAGTAGTTGGGACATCCTTTACATTCAAAGCTTCTGGTGGAGAACTGTAGCTCACTGGCACCAAAACCCCGGAAAGCTGTCTTCTTGCCTTGGGCTGCATTCTCTTTAGCTAGCAGAGCGATTCCCAAGGCTCCCATCACGGCAAAGTGTTCTGGGACCATGACCGGGACCCCCAGCTCTTTTTCAAAGGCATGTCTAATGCCGAGGTTAGCAGCCACTCCCCCTTGAAAGGCGATGGGTGGGACAATTGGTTTGCCCTGACCGACATTGTTCAGATAGTTTCTCACCAAAGCCTCACACAAGCCGGCGATAATATCTGGTGTAGAATGGCCCATCTGCTGTTTGTGGATCATGTCAGACTCGGCAAAAACCGAACAGCGTCCTGCGATCCTTACAGGTTGGCTGCTTTGCAGAGCCAGGGCCCCAAACTCTTCAATGGGAATGCCCAGACGGTCTGCCTGGTGATCGAGGAAAGAGCCTGTACCTGCTGAACAGACTGTATTCATGGCGAAATCCACCACAACTCCGTCACGGATGATGATCATTTTTGAATCTTGACCGCCGATCTCTATTACAGTCTGTACATCTGGTATACAGTGCATGGCGGCTACCGCGTGGGCTGTAATCTCGTTTTTCACTATGTCTGCTCCCAGAATTACGCCAGTAAGCTGGCGGGCAGACCCGGTGGCGCCGACTCCCATGATATTGAGGGAGGAGGGAACCTCTTTCTCAAGCATCCGCAGACCTGATTGGATAGCTTGAATAGGCCGACCCTGGGTACGGATGTACAGGTCGGCCAGTACCTGGTCCTGTTCATCGATCAAGACGAAATTGGTGCTAACAGAACCGACATCGACTCCTAGATATGCGTTCAAGCGGTTTCACCCCTTGTCATTGCCAATCTATTTCGCCGCATTTTTAGAAGGGCTACAAATGCCTCTAGGCGGGTGGCAATACCTGCTTTCCCTGTCTGTTCATCCAGCATTAAGGTCAAAACCGGGATATCTAGGTCTTTGCTGACCCTCGGCATTATACTCTTGGCTACTATTTCGGGAATGCAGGTAAAGGGAGCAAGCTGTACAACTCCATCAAAGCCTCTCTTGGCGTATAGGACCGTCTCTCCTAGGATGGTTTGACCATGGCCTCCGACGAGTTCTGGCAGGTAGGGTTGAGCCGCCATTCTAGCGCTCCGTTCCGCCTGTACCCGGAACGTGTCCAGGAAGGTATTCTCTGTCACCCAATTTGTAAGAAAGATGGAGCGATCCACATAAACCCCCATGTGCCCCAGTGTCTCTACTACATCGAGGTTGACAAAGGGCTCAAGCACAACATAGATCTCCCCTATAACCCCCACCTTCAAAGGCTCATATTCAGGGTCTTTGGGTATTTGCCTAAACCTTTCCAAGAAGTCAGCGGTCACGTTCCTGACCTCTTTGACGGAATCGGCTTGCTCGATGGCGGCAATCCCTTGGGATAGAACGCGACTAGTTGTTCCTTTATCTAGCTCTAGAGGCCTTACCCGGTGACTCTCCCGTTCTAAGGCATCTAGGGCAAGGAGCTTCTGCCACGCTAGCCAGGCAGCAGTCGCGAATTCTGGGAAACTAACTTTCACCAGGTCTCTAAGTATCCGGAATGTATCCAGCAAGTGGCCCCGGGGAGGTTCAAAGGTGATAACCCTTACATCATAGCCTAGCTGCTCCCTGAGGATTCTACCTTGCAGCTGGGTATAGTAGCCGGCTCGGCAGGGTCCAACTCCTCCCGAGGAGATAATGGTATCTGCTCCCATCTCCAGTGCTTCAAGGTAGGTACCCAAAAGCACTTTAAAAGGCAGGCAAGCGAACTCCGGGGCGTACTTAGTCCCGAGATCCAAAGTGCGCTTAGTAGGGGGAGGAGGAAGCACCGCCTCGTGGCCTATGCCTTCCACCAAGGTCTTGAAGGCTATCCAAGAGGTACCCATGTGGGGGAAGGTTATCTTCATCGCTTACCACCCCTTTTGCGCACCAGCATATCTGTAAAGGCCTCGAGCCTGGTAATAATACCGGCTCTGCCTGTGTGTTCATCAAGACACAATGAGAGATACGGTATGCGGCTGTGTTTTTGACAGTCCAGTTCCAGCAGCTTGTCGACCATAGCGTCAGGACCGCAGGCAAAGGCTGTAAGGTGAATTACTCCATCGACCATGTTTTCCTGGAAAAAATAGTAGACAGCCCGGATCACTTGGTTGCTGTAGTGCCAAAACAAGTATTTGGGCTGCTTGGCGGCCTGAGCTTGGCGGACCTTAGCGGGAACCATCTCGGGCGTGAGGATGGAGGCTCCGAAGCGTTTTAAGGTGTCTAGTAGCCCGCAGTTGACAAACCCATCGTAAATCATGTACGGATAGCCTACTACTGCCAGGCGGATATTGCTGCCCTGTGATTCAGCGGTATCAACCGATGAAGCTCTTGCCGAGGCAACACTGCTTTTTACATCAGACAGTCTCTGCTTTTCACCCTTTAGTGAGGCTGTCCAGCGATCTAACAGCAACATGGCTTCGTCGGGCAGCATCCTGCTGGTCAGAAGTTCTTCGTAGTACTGTCGGACCTTCACCGACTTGCGGTACGCCTGCAGCGCGCTTCGGTAGCCTGCTCCCAGCACTCGGGCCACCTTTATCCAGGCCTTAACAGGTGCGAAACGGCCGTCTCTAATATCAAACCGGGGAGTCAAGAGCGGCGGAATCCCTCTAACAGATGACTTGATCATATCGGGTAATCCAAGAAACTTGGGACAAAGGGTAGCATCACGGGTGATGCCAACTATCCTGGGCACGAAAACATAGTCGACTTTGTCAGCCAAGCTAGCAACATGTCCGTGATAAACCTTGATGGGAATACAGGCATCGGTCACTGTATTTCTAATACCTTCATTGACTATATGTTTGTTAGTAGGCGGACTTAGTACGACTTCTGCTCCAAGCTCTTCAAAAAACGTCTTCCATTGCGGATAGAAGGAGTAATATGCCAGTGCTCTCGGAATACCGATACGAATCGCCATCACTCAACCTCCCCCAACTCCAACTTATTTCTAGATTAGGTTGGAAAAGCCTGCCTGCCAGGCTGTTTTTCTACAGCGGCTGTTTTTCATCAATTGGTGTCGATGTTGGAAAACGAGCATGTCGAAGTTGGGAACTAGAAGCCGCGGCAATGATGCACCACAAGCGGCAATGCATCACAGCCGCGGCTGAGGCCAATTTGACAGGGCACTGCCAGGTTATCCGGGTATTAGCTATGGTTCATGCTCTATGGCTGCTGTTATCCATTCTACCGTGACCGGATGGCTGCGGATACTCTCATTACCTCCTTGATCGATGCTGGATACCGCTACTTGTGCCCAGAAAATCACACCTTCAGGATGGGAAGGCTCTGGTAGGTACAAATAGGATGTTTGCTGGCTGGATACCACCGCAGCTAACTGAAAACCGGCAAAAGGATCTGTCTGAATATAGATCTTGTACCCCTGCAGGTCGTTTTCCACCGGCACAACCGGATCCCAAGAGATGAGAATTCCGTTCCCCTCTGCTACTACATTGACAGAGGTAGGGGGAGGGGGAGGAGCGTCAATATAGCCGATGATCTCGACACAGCCCCACGCGGGGTTCCAGTTCACTTGAGTAGTCAGGCCGGGCCGAATGGTAATAGTTTCCCAGGGACCTTGATAGATCCGGTTGTAGCTGTGGAAGGTGTCTTTGTACAGTTCTATCCGGAGATCGTGGGTTTTTGGAGACAGACGGTCAATCTCAACGGTGACAATAGGGGAGGCGTCCCGGGTGAACTCCTTGACTACTTCTGGTTCCTGGCCGGTACCGATGATAATTCTTCCTTTGACTAGCTGGTAACTATCAAAATCGCTGATATCCATATGCATGACGAGAGTTCCAGGAGTAGCCCTAAGCGGAAGTTCGACACTGGCGGTTTTGCCTTCCTGAACAAATATACTGGTACTACCCATATAGGTGAGATCTCCGTGCTGGTTGCATACTCTTACTTCCAGCTCCCAGGTGCCGATCAATACCTTGGGGAAGCTGCCTGCAGCCGTCATAGAGGCAAGATCAACAGCGAGGTCTTGTTCCAGTATGTGACTTCCCCTGGTGAGTACCGCTTTGACCCGGCCGATGGAGTCATCGTCTGCCATATTGGCAGTGAGCAGTGCCTTAACGGTCAGGCCTCCCGTAGGGCCGGTAAGTGGCGGTGTGTCAGGTGATGAGATTTTCTGTCCCAGCCCTCCAAAGCACCCGCCGAGCAGGATGCTGAGGGCGACAAGCGTCAGAATAAGGTGGATGATCCTTATTATATGGGTGATCCTTAGGCTGATCTTCCACCGGGGGAGTCTCCTCTTTGGCATCCATACTCTTTCTGACACAAAAAATCGCCTCCTTATCCCATCAGGGCAAGGCGGCGATTTATGCAACGGGAACCTACCTGTGCCTTCAGTATAGAAGTTATGTCTTGGGCTGTCAAGTGCTGCCTACTGGTTTGAATCAACGGTGGCAAAGGGGTTTTTGTTCAATGAAGCTATCAGCTTCTCTTTGTCTACATGGGTATAGATGGTGGTTGTGGCAATATGCTCATGGCCCAAGAGCCTCATCAGGGTCCGCAAATCTTCGCCGTTGAGATAAAGGGCCGTAGCAAAGGTGTGGCGCAGCTTATGGGGTGTAAGCATGACCTTCTTGCTCTCCGGTAGGTCTGTGAGCTGCACGTAATCCTTTAGCTTCTGTTGAATAGCCCGAGGAGTAATCCTGGTGTATTTGTTTCCTAAGAAGAGGGCCGTGCGGTGGCGGCCTTTCGCTTTATGGCCCGGGCGAACCTTTTTGTATTCTGCCACGGCTTCCCGCACTGCCGGAGGCACTGGAACAGGCCGGTTCTTGCCGCCCTTGCCACCGGTAACCCGATAAAACTCCGTGTCGGGGCCTATATCATCAACGTTCATCTGTACGACTTCTCCAATCCTCAGGCCCATACTGAGCATAATGAGAAAGATAGCATAGTCCCGTTCATTGCCGTGCTGCTGGACGGTATTTAGAAAAGCAAAGGCCTCCTCAGCCGTTAAGTGCATGGGGGCTTCATTGCGGTGGATGGTCTTGGTCTCCAGATCCCGAATCAAAGCGGGATCGGATAGAAGCTGGTGGTCAAAGAGGTATGCAAAAAACCGCCTCACCGCCACTATCTTGCGGTTGAGAGTGGTTTGGGTATAGCCTAAGGTCTCTTTAAGGAATAAGAAGTACCCTACTAGATCGTCAGGAGTGACAGCCTCGAGATCAACGGTAAAACTGTCCAGCAGACGGTTGGCTTCAAGTCCCAGTTTGTTATCATTGGCCGCAAGGACAGTCTCAAGCTCATGATATGCAGCCTTGTCCTGGGGCGGTGTTACGCATTTAGAGCGGCTTAGAACAAGATGCAGCTTGAGAAGGCGTAAATCCGAACGGTAGGCTTTAGCAGTGTTGAGACTCCTGGTGATGCCCAACGCAGCGATGAATCGTTCAACTTGTAGGTCAAAGTCTAACACAGGGAAACCCTCCGGTAGATCCATTTATACAATGGTAATTCGCTCTAGACTTGGGCGCTTCCTTGATTTTACCTGGTTTTGTTGTGAGGGAGCCCGCTCTTGCGGGGAAATAATCGGGGAAGGCAGCAGGGGACGGGCAATTCTAGAGACACCAGTTGAGTCTGATACCTAAATCCAATAGAAGGTTTTCTATATAAAGAGCTGTAATTCCCTAGGCGCACTTCTCGTCATTTCGCAGAAGATATATTATGCGAAATGGAGAGCGGCATTGTTTTCGGTACCGTGTAAACCCCGTTTGCAGATCCGCCGCCTATGTCCCGTCTTGGGCGCTGCTTATGTCCTTCCAATGATGAACAGCCAACCGAGGTCATCGACCGTAAAACCGTAATGACCTGTACAGTGCTTCTGCATATGTTTACTGTACCTAAAGCTGTTTGCTAAGCATCGCGGCGGTTTACCAACTGCCCTGTGCCTTTATTGCGCTTCTTGCTGTGCCTTTGTTGCACTTTTTTCAGTTACGGCCGACAGCCGCCGACGGTATTAGGAGTATCTGTCCCGGATGTAGATTCACTGACTGCAGATGGTTGAGTTTCTTGATTTCATATATAGTCTTACGGGGATCAGTTCCCGGTTGTACTCGGCGGGCAATGTCCCAGAGTGTATCGCCCCTTCGGACTACCATCGTTTCATAACTGGGTTCAGGCATGCTGTGGGTCACGATTCCAGCAGTGACGTGTAGGCCAATCAGTACAGCCAGTAGCGCTGCCAGGAATATGCTGGGAGTCTTCAGCCGTCGAAAGCTACCACCAGGTCTGTTGGGGACCGTCTGGCCATAATCTCTGTAAGTCCCAGTGTTCATGCTGTTTAGTCTGGGTCTTGCCATATAAGTCACCTCCGGAATAGACTGCCTAAGGAACATATGTCCGCCAACGAACATATGTGCTATCTATACAGTATCACGAACAAGTGTTTCGGTCAAGAGAAAAAGCCGTTTAATGACGAACGGGCGTTTGCAAACCTGTCAATCCCTGTGTTATAATGAAAAAGACTGATACTAGAGCGGAGTTTTGGGGTAATAGCCTTGGGAGGGGGCCAGCTCATGCGGGAGCTCACGGAGCGACAAAGGCAAGTACTGGAATTCATCAAGGGACAGGTACGGGAGAAGGGATATCCCCCATCTGTTCGGGAAATAGGCGAAGCTGTCGGGCTACGGAGCAGTTCCACAGTGCACGGGCACCTAAGACGTTTGGAGAGTAAGGGGTATATTCGGCGGGATCCTACTAAACCCCGGGCCATTGAGATCATCGAAGATGGTGATCAACCAGCGGAGAGCCTTGTTACGAAGGAATTGGTCTCTGTTCCACTTGTTGGGAGTGTTACAGCCGGGCAGCCGATACTGGCCGTGGAGAACATAGAAGACTACGTCCCTCTTCCCAGGGACTTCGCATCAGATCAAGGGACCTTTATGCTGCGGATTAAGGGAGACAGCATGATCAACGCGGGAATCCTAGACGGTGACTATGTGGTTGTGCGACAGCAACCTGATGCTACCAACGGTGATATTGTAGTTGCCCTCCTGGAAGATGAAGCCACAGTGAAGCGTTTCTATCGGGAAGTTGATCACGTGCGCCTGCAGCCGGAGAATCCCATCTACGATCCCATCATTACTACCGATGTTCAAATCTTGGGTAAAGTCATCGGTGTCCTACGGAGGCTTCACTGAAAACACCAACAAATATCCTCGGCACGGAAGCGAGGGGACCGAATAGGATTCATTCAGGACTGTTACGGCCCCCTGCTTCCCTGATCGAGCGGTTTATGATATCACCTATGAGGCCGAGTTCTCGTATTCTTCCTTAGTAATGAAAGTACCGGATTCTAGTTGCTTGTTGACGACCCTATATGCCCCATCGAATTCTAAGCGCAGCTGCATTCTGTTGAAGCACTTGTTGCCTACGATGGTCTTGTTGATGAACATTTGATATCCGAGGTTGCCTGCTTCCTCCCGCTGGATTTCTGATGATTTGCGCAGGCGCAAAGCCAACTTTTCCCCGCATTTACTGCATTGGACGTAGACCCACACTGCATCCTTGGTGACTTCTACTCCCGGCTGCTTTGGTGTCTGGGCCGCAGATGTAAACTTGTTCATCAGTCTCGCCAGTAAGCCCAATGTTAAACCTCCATAGCTTCTTCTGTCTGCCATTCTTGAGATTCATTCATTAAGGTACCTGTTGTCCTCAACCCCTGCATCTCTTCAGCAGTCATCCCCAGCAGAGTGAAGAACATTTCCAGTGCCTGTTCGGTTCCCCGGAGCTGGGGGTCGGCAGTGTCCTGGGTACCAAAAAGAGGTAGTTTGGCATACTCCGCTGCCGCGGTTTTAAACGCCAAATCTACCCCTTTTGCTTCTACTAGCTCCATCAACTCACTATATTTCTGCCGGCGGCTCTCAGCTTGGACTTTCCAGAAATCGGGGTTGGATGTCAAGCTGCTAGCCAGAAGATCCTGCTTAGCTAGGCGCTTGAACTTCTTCAACCCCCTAAGTACATCATCTTTGGCTACCTGTATCATCGCGCATCCCCCCTCAATTGCCATCGCTTACTTATTACTTCTACCCAACCATAGCAAATCCTCTCAGGGTAAAGGGCAAATACTTGCTTACTGGAAACCCTAAACGGTCTGGACAACGATAGCTGGTGCAGCATCCTTATGTAATATAACCTATGCTGCGACTGCGGGGAAAAGTAACCTAAACATAGCATTGGTTTACTTAGTGTGTAATATGTACCCAGAAAGAGTTCTGGGAAAACATGAGGATTAAGGATTGCGCGGAAAGGATCAGGCCCTGGTATGACTAAAAGGCACCATGGTCTTTAAGCTCACGGACGGCCTGAGGAGCCTGAAGATAGTGATAGATAGCCATCAGGTACTGATGCTTTTCTTTATAAGCGGCACTGAGAAGCAGATGGGTGTACTGGTTTTCCCGGTCTAATTCTAGGGCCCGCTCTAGGTGATGTAAAGCCCGATCAATGTCTCCTCCCTGGGCGTAAGTGAAGGCACAGAAATTCCGGGTCCAGACATTCTTGGGATCCAAGTTGATGATCTGTTCAAAATAACCGGCAGCCTGTTCCAGATCGCCAAAGGCATAGCTGCCGAAAGCAGCACAATTAAGGAGCAACACATCATCCGGAGAATACCGCAGTTGATTCAGTCTATCCAGAACAAAGCTGGCGATCTCCTCCCGATAGGCCTCATCCCCAGCGATGGATAGTTCCTCCATGGCCCGTGGGAGCAGGCCCATATTGGCATAGGCGATTCCCCTCAGCAGCCGGCTTTCCACGGTGCTGCTCTCCTTATTGTCTTCAACAACCTGTGCCCAGTCTACTACCTGATTCTGAAGCTTGTCCCTGGCACGAGCAAAACCCGGCATGATAAAGCCGGCTGCAGCAAGACTACATATAAGCACTAGTATAGATGTCTTTGTGACCAGTCCTCGCCAGAGACTATGATTGCACATAACCCTACTCTCCCTACGCCCCAAATAGCAGTTCCACTCCCAACAGGGCTATCTGTATCATTACTGATGCTTGAAATACCCCGATGACCAACTTTATGGCAGCTGCCAGCAGTCTCAACCTGCGGTTTTCTTGTTTTTCCCAGTGCCCATCAGATGCCGAAAGACCTCCCCAAGTCCAAAGGTACATGCTGATGCCGAAGAAAGTCAAGAGCCCACTTGCCAGTGCCGTGGATAGTACAGCTTTACTGAGAATCATGAGCATCCCCTTGGCAGCATATGCATCAGCTGCACCAAGGGATACTGCCTCCAACTACTCTATATTCCACCTGGCCAGCTCGTCTCGAAACTCTTCGTGGGTCAGCTGGAAGCGGATCGGTGTAATGGAAATCCAACCATCCTTTACTGCCCGGGTGTCTGAATCGGGGCCCTCATCAAGATCAACAGCTTCTCCTGTCAGCCAGTAATACGGCCGTCCCCACGGATCCTGTCGCTGTTCTACAAAGTCGCGATACCTGCGAATCCCCACCCGGGTGACCTTAATTCCCTTCATTTCCTCTGCTGGCAGCAGAGGTAAGTTTACATTTAGCAATGTATCCTCGGGTAGCCCCTTTTCCCAAATCGCTTGAGCAATGCGAGCTGCCAGTTCTACCGCCCTGTCTAATCCCAGCCACCCTTCTGAGTGATCAGCTATTGACACTGCAATGGCGGGAATCCCCATAATGATCCCTTCTACTGCCGCGGATACAGTACCGGAATATAGGACATCGGTACCGAGATTGGGACCGGCATTCACTCCGGAAACCACTAGGTCGGGCCGCTGTTCCAGCAGCACCTCTACCGCCAGTTTAACACAATCGGCTGGAGTACCGTCAAGTTGAAAAGCCTGGACAGCACCCGCAATACCGCTGATCTCGACTGCCCGCAAGGGTCGATGCATTGTCACGGCATGTCCCATTCCGCTGCGTTCCTGGTCCGGTGCTACAACACTCACGCTGCCTACTGCACTTAGCGCTTTAACCAATTCCCGCAGTCCCTTGGATCTAATTCCATCATCATTGGTGACGAGAATTTTCACTTTGGGGCCTCCTACTACTGCCAGGTAATCTCTTTTACTTCCGGTAGAGCAGACAGTTCCTGCATCAGCACTTCCAGGCGAAGGGTGTGGGGTGTCTCGACTTTCATTTCTACGTAGCATTCCCCATCATCGGTTGTATCTACTTTCATGGTACGGATATTGACTCTCTTTTGTCCCAGCAGCGTGGCTATAGCTGCTAGCTGGCCAGGTTTATCGGCAATATGCATCCTCAGGGAACGTTCCTCATGTGGGAGCAGGTACTTCTCCAGTCTGTTCACCAAAGTCAAGACTGCAAGAATGGTGGCTACAACGGCACCGAGGTAGAATCCAGCACCAATGGCCAGGCCGATTCCAGCCACAACCCAGAGGCTGGCTGCTGTAGTGAGACCCTTGATACTCGTACCTTCCCTCAGAATTGTACCGGCGCCTAGAAAACCAATGCCGCTTACCACCTGGGCAGCTAGTCTGGCAGGGTCACGGGTAGTGATTATTCCGGACATTTCGAAGCCGTAGATGGAGATCAACATAATTAAGGTTGAACCTAGGCAGACCAGAATTTGGGTACGGAATCCGGCAGCTCTGCCGTGGATTTCCCGCTCAAGGCCAATTAGCCCTCCGGCAGCTACGGCTAGCACCAGCCGTAGGATAATCTCCCATTGAGTCAGCACTTAGCTGTACCTCCCCCCTTGTCAGCCCCCTGCGAGTGTGGAAAATCGGGATGAAGGAATCTGGTTTCTCAACTTAGTTTGGTGTGGCAGTTGGGACAAAATTCGTTCTCGGCATCGACGGCGGCAAAACACCGGTAGCAATCCTTTTTTAGTGCACCCTTGCAGTGAGGACAAAAGGCCAGCCAGTCGAGGGCTTTCTTATTGCAGTAGGGGCAAACGCGCATAGCGCCCTTGGGGCGAACGAGAAGGTAGATGAGTAAAACGATGGCCGTCCCGATGGGACCCAGCGGTCCAAGAAAAAAAAGACCAACTAAAATAGCGGTCGCTGCCCACAAGATGGGGTTGGAATCCCGTCCCTTAGCATCACTGTAGGTCCAATAAGCAACAGGACCTGCAAATACCAGATTGATGGCCAGAGCTGTCCAATTCATGAATACGGCGCTGGTTTCAAGAAGAAGCTTCTATATGCGCCTTCTCCCCTTTCTCTATCACATTGACTTTCACCTAGAAGCGAAGGAAGTCCACATTGCCCTTAATTCGTCAGACAGTCCAAAACCCCTGCTCCGGTAAACTGAATCTCGGTGCTTATCAGCGCCGTTACAGATGTCTTCCGATTTTGGCCTTGATACGGCAAAGGGCATTATCGATGGACTTAGTATGGGTACCTAGCTCTTGGGCCATCTCCTTGTAGGATAATCCGTTAATGTATAGCTTGAAAACCTTATACTCAAAATCGCTCAGTAGTTCTTTGATGTAGCGCTGAGTATGCTGCAGCCTTTCCCGATCGATAACCAGCGCCTCGGGGTCATCTACCCTGTTGTTGGAGAGAACTTCCATCAGGGTTCGGTCTCCCTCAGCATCATAGATTGGCTTGTGTAGTGACGTGTAGGAATTGAGGGGAATGTGTTTCTGCCTAGTGGTGCCTTTGATAGCACTGATAATGTTGCGGGTTATACAAAGCTTAGCGAAGGACCAGAAAGATGAGGAGCCAGGAGTAAAATCACGAATCGCCTTATACAGCCCGATCATCCCTTCTTGCAGGAGGTCATCGTCTTCTGCTCCTTGCAAGAAGTAGGGTCTAGTCCATATGTAAACTAGCTTCTGATACTTGTACAATAAGTAATCGACTGCATCTTGTCGGCCAGCCTGGGCTTGCTTGACGATGTCTTCATCAGGCAAATCCCGGAAAGCCTTGAACCCATCTAAATGATAATTGAGCGGCAATGTACTACCCATGGACATGACCACTCCTTTGGCTCAAGAAAAAGAATGCTGTGTTATCAATATCTACCAAGTTGTACAATTCAACACAAGTACGGCAAATCCTTCAATGCAGCCGGAAACGAAATATGCCCTTGCCGTCTCGTTCATGTGAACGCAGAACGGTAAGGGCATGTCACGGACAACTACTCTCTGTGGAGTAACTCATATAATTTGTAGCTTCGCCTCCTCTTCAGGTGGCTTGTGGACTCATCAACCTTCCTTGCCTAATCACTCCCCTCTTTATCTCCGAGGAGTCGGTATCCTTGGCCTTAAAGTGCTTGAGCATGTAGTTCAGTGCATGCCAGGGATCAACTGTATTCCCGCACGTAAACACGTCTATTGCCGCATATTCGTACTCAGGCCATGTGTGGATAGCAAGGTGGGAATCGGAGATAACCACAACACCACTTACTCCTTGGGGCGCAAATTTGTGAAATGCAACTTCCCGAATTTCCGCCCCAGCGTGCAGCGCGGCTTGTACCATTATGTTTTCCACTTGCTCTCTGTCATCCAATACCTTAGGATCACATCCATATGCCTCGCACAGGACGTGACGTCCCAAAGCATTTTTCATTTCCCAGCCCCCTTCCGGTCTCTCCACCCTTCTGTGAGTTGTGCTTTACTGCTTTAACA
>JAAZHE010000240.1 GCA_012510855.1 Bacillota bacterium
ACCACGGTCAGGGAGTGACCACATGGTATGGTCACAATTCTAAACTGCTGGTGAAAGTGGGAGAGCGGGTCCGGCAAGGGCAAGTGATTGCCCGGTCCGGCAGTACCGGTGTCTCCACCGGCCCCCACGTGGATTTTCGCATCAAGGTCAATGGCGAGACTCTAAATCCCATCTACTGGCTGCCCTAGAGATCAGTTGTACATGTTTTGGGAAAGTGCGGCGAGCAAGGGGCAGAAAGGTGCCTAAGTGAAGGCACCTTTTTTTGTGGTCGTCCTGGGACATTCGACTAAGAACCCTTTGCTCAGGGGACTTTATCTAACGGATGTTCAAGGTTTTGTTTACTTAGCTTGCAGAAGGGGTGAGAACCGTTGGCCAGTTGGAACCGGCGGTGGCTAAAGGGGAAGATGGATCCGTGGATCACGGCCCTAATTGCTGTACTCTTGCTCAATGTCGTAGTCTTAATTCTATCCGCGAAGCAGCTGCAGGGGCCTGCCGGGGCAAGAGATCTAGCAGCAGTTCGACAGGGGGCAGCTGCCTTGGCTGACTACTACACATCGGAAATTGAGAAGTTGGGCTTGGAAAACAACCAAGCCGTGCGGGAGGCACTGGCCAAGTATCGGTATGCATTGGAGCAGGCCATCACCATTGATGAGTTAGCGCAAGCCATGAGCATCCACGGCCGGAGCTTAGCCGATGTGATCCGCAGGGAAAACCAGTTGGAGCTGGAGCGGAAGGTCTTGGCCATCATTAACCAAGAGCCCCGTGTATCTACAGCCCCCGAGGGAGCTGCAGTCACCGTTCGCAGTGAAAACGGTCAAGTGGTCATCGAAGATCCCGGGGACATAATATCTCCGGAGACCAAGGCAAAGCTTAGAACTAGTGATGCCGCTCGACAGCTCCAGGAGATGGTGCAGATTGAAGTCCGCGGCGGGAAACCTAAGCTGTTGACCACCCGGAGTCTGCCGGGACAGATCCAGGCACTGCGCCAAGAGATTGAGACTACCCGCTCCCGGCTGCAGCAGGCCATGCAGGCCGGGGGATATGCTGAGCTAACGGGACCGGGGCTCATCATCAGAGCAAAGCAAAGCGAAGCACAGGCCTTGGTTGACAACGCGCTGGGATATGACCTGCGGGATATGGTTAATGAACTCTTTGCTGCCGGTGCCCGGGGTATTCAGATCGGTTCCCAGCGCTTGGTAGCCACCAGCTCCATTAGGGCAGCGGGCAGCCACGTTCTGGTTAACCACCAGGCAGTATCCACTGAGCCGGTAGAGATCAGGGTAGTGGGAGACCCAGAAGTCTTGGCCAGTGCTTTGGACCTAATTACCCACTCACCCTACTTCGGCTTAACCCTAGATATTCAAAGACAAGACAGCCTCACCTTAACAGCCCATCCTTTGGAATAGGGGTGAGTTCTCGTTGGAAGCAGGCAGACTTAACCGGATACCCAAGGCTTTAGTGTTGGGCGTTATAGTAATCCTCATCGTTGATACTCTCATTACCGCCGCCTATGGAGGCTGGCTGCCTATACCGGAGAACGTTTCCCAGAGAAACATGGTCAGACGGGTGGGCAGGGCCATCAGCGACTACTATTGGCAAATGGCTGCGGCAGCCGGCGTCCGGGAAAGCAGCGCGGTGAGAAAGGCTTTGGAGTCTATGGAGGAAGCTCTTCAAGGGCGCACTATGGTTGATATCACCGCTGCTTTGGTGCAGCATTCCAGGGCCGTTGAGGCCGCTATAGCTTCAGAGGGGCGGCGTCATCAGAGGGAGGTTATCCTCAGGCTTATTAGGGAAGATCCCAAAGTGCGGGGGGGAAATGAGGGTGACGGTACCATCGTGCTCAGCGGGGGAGAAGTGCTGGAG
>JAAZHE010000241.1 GCA_012510855.1 Bacillota bacterium
CCCTTATACCGTTGGGCTCTTTACCATTTTTCACAAGATGCGGCTCGCTTGGGCCGGCAAGTGGAGAAGCTGAAGTGGTCAACTACCTTAGGACTCGGCGATGCCGCTGCTACCGCCATTCTTGCCGGTGCACTTCTGGGGCTGAAGGCAGCGGGGTTCGCTTGGCTGCAGCAGAAATTACAGATAGGTCCGACCAAGCTTCACTGGCAGGTTCTTCCCCATTACGGTGGCTTGTGGTTAGAAGTCCATATCCACTGCATATTAAGGGTCAATACCGGTCATATTATCATCACGGGTATCGTAGATGCTTTTCGGTCCCGATTCCAGAAAGCGGCCGGGAGGAGAAAGCAGTTGGCCGCTGTAGAGGAGTGAGTCCTGTTGAGCAGTGGGTCCAGTCATCCCATTGAAGGCTTGATGCAGACGGTGATGGAGAGCCTGAAGGAGATGGTGGATGTTAATACTATCCTCGGGGACCCGGTAGAGACCCCTGATGGAGCAGTAATCCTGCCGGCTTCTAGGGTGTCCTTTGGATTTGTAGCCGGTGGTACCGATCAGCCTTATAGTGGTGAACAAGGGAAAAATGCTAAGGAAGCCCAGTCTTCAGCTGAGGCCCGTCTCTTTGGCGGCGGCAGCGGTGCCGGCATATCGGTAAACCCTGTAGCCTTCTTGGTGGTACGGCAGGATGAGGTAAGGCTGATGCCCGTGGACAGCAATGCAATTTATGACCGTTTGTTGGATGTTGCTCCGAGACTCCTTGACCAGCTGCAGGGGGCAGTGAGTCGCAAGCAGTATACCGAAAAACCGGCTTGGGCATATGACAGTGGACGCAATAACCACTAACACATGGTATTTATGGTGTCTTGTTGACGCCTTGGGTCTAGTAGACGTCTCAGTCAAGGGTCTGTCATAGTGGACAGGAAAGATGACTAGAATGGTTAGAAAATCGGTTTGCTGTGTCGTTGGGTTGCTTACTATAGCTTGTTTATTGTCTTCGGTAGTGCCTTGTCTAACAGCCGCGGCGGCTGGTGAGAAGCTGAAGGTTTCGGCCAGTGCGGCAGTTGTCATGGATCAGCAGACTGGTCAGGTGCTGTGGGCCAAGAACCCCAATTGGCGGCGGCCCATTGCCAGCCTGACCAAGATAATGACAGCAGTGCTGGTACTGGAGTACTGCGATCTCCAAGAACAGGTAGCAGTCAGCAGGGAGGCGGCCAGGACGCCGGGCTCATCTATGTATTTGCGGGCTGGCGCAAGCTACACAGTCCGGGACCTATTGTCCGGCTTGATGCTGGCTTCTGGCAATGATGCGGCAGAGGCATTGGCCCAGCATGTTGCTAAGACTACCGCCGAGTTTGCAGTGTTGATGAACAAGAAGGCTGTTCTGTTAGGTGCCCACAACACCCACTTTACCAATCCCCACGGTTTGCCGGATGATAACCACTACTCTACTGCCTACGATTTAGCGGTGATCACTCGTTATGCCATGTCGATTCCCCAGTTCGCCGAAGTTGTCGCGTCCCAGAGAAGGGTGATTTCTGAACCGGGATCCGGGGCGGGAGCCGAGGAAAACAGCCGTCCCATTTACAATAAGAACCGGCTTCTTTGGCAGTACGAAGGGGCCAATGGTGTCAAAACCGGGTATACAGCAGCCGCAGGCCGATGCTTGGCAGCATCGGCTGCAAGACACGGCCGGCAGGTAATAGTGGTGGTGCTTGATGCCCCCCGGATGTGGGAAGATGCAGCGGCCCTGTTGACCTACGGCCTGGAAGAGTTTGAAAACCTGCGGGTAGTAGAGAAAGGGCAGACTGTGGGAACCATCGGAGTTGCCCAAGGGATAAGTGACATCATACCAGCGGTCAGCGCTGAGGATGTGTGGGTGACGGTCTCCAAGTCGCAACAAGATGCCGTAGGAGTCGAATATGTCATTCATGAAGGGCTCACCGCTCCAATTCAAAAGTGGGGGCCTGTGGGGAAGCTTCTGGTCAAAGCCGGTGACCATGTGCTGGCGGAGGTTCCCCTGCTGGCGGGCCGAGAGGTTGAAGCCCGGACCTTAGGCGGGATTCTCAAACATTTCTCCCGCCGCCTACACCGGCTGTTAGTGGCCCACTAGAGAAGCTGTTGGTGGGTCTTTCCCATGGTTTGACACTTAAAGATCAGTATAGTATACTTGGCCCCAGATCACTAGCCAATTCTTGGCTAGGCGATATTGGGGATTGTTTTTTGTGAACTAGGGCGGGTGATGGTTGTGGCGATGGAACGGGTGCAAAAAGTGCTGGCCCGCTGCGGGGTAGCTTCCCGTAGGGCCAGTGAACAACTGATTGAAGCCGGCAGGGTGAAGGTCAACGGCCAGGTGGTTACAACCTTAGGGGTTAAGGTGGATCCAGCCGTGGATCGGATTGAGGTGGATGGTCGGCCAATTCGGCCTTTGCCCACCAAGGTCTATTATGTCTTGTACAAGCCTACCGGTGTGATTTCATCCTGTCGGGATCCAGAGGGGAGAGTCACAGTGCTGGATCTGCTCCATGGGGTAAAGGAACGGGTCTATCCGGTGGGCCGCTTGGATTATGACAGTGAAGGTCTGGTATTCCTTACAAATGATGGTGAAACTGCCCAGATTCTGGGTCATCCCCGCTACCAGGTGCGAAAAAGCTACTTAGTAGAAGTCCAAGGCTTTCCCAGCGAAAAAGATATTGCACGCCTCCGTCGGGGGATTAAGCTTTCTGACGGCTGGACTGCCCCGGCCCACGTGGAGGTGGTGCAGCGGCTTCAAGATACCACCATTTTGACCCTTGATATCCACGAGGGTAGGAACCGGCAGATCCGCCGCATGTGTGATGCCATAGGTCACCCGGTGGTATTCCTAAAACGCTTTCGTATAGGTCCCCTTGACCTGGAAGGTCTGGAGCCGGGCCAATTTAGAAGGCTTAGACCTCAAGAAATCAAGGAGCTCTTGGCTTTCACGGCCAGAGCAAAGGAAGCTTTCCCGAGGAGAAAGTAAGGTGAATTCATGGGCCGAGTGATTGTCATAGGTGGCGGAGCTTCTGGGATGATGGCAGCGGGAACAGCCGCCGAAGCAGGCGGCGAAGTGCTGCTCTTGGAGAAAAACAGTGCCTTGGGCAAGAAGCTGCTGATTACCGGTAAAGGACGGTGCAATTTGACCAATGCCTGCGAGATTGAAGAGGTGATCGACCGTTTCGGCAGTGGAGGCAAATTTTTGTACAGCGCCTTACACGTCTTTCCGCCCTCGGCGGTTTGGCAGTTCTTTGCTGACCGGGGTCTGGAACTGGTGGTTGAACGGGGACGGCGAGTTTTTCCGGCTTCAGGCAATTCCGCCGACGTAGTTAAGGTGTTCAAGGACTATCTTGCCCAGCAAGGTGTAATTGTCAAACTCAATTCCCCAGTGGAGGAAATCATTATCCAGGGCGAAGAGGCGCGGCACATTGCTGGAGTGAAGCTGGCCAATGGGAATTTCTTGTCTGCTGATGCAGTGATTCTAGCCTCTGGCGGAGCCTCATATCCGGGAACAGGTTCCACCGGTGACGGTTATCTCATGGCGGCAAAGCTGGGGCACACTCTTCAGCCCCTTTATCCGGCTCTAGTACCTCTCAAGACAAAGGAGGAATGGGTAAAGGGGGCTGCAGGGCTAAGTCTTCGTAATGTGCGGGCAAGACTCCTCGATGGTGAAGAGGTACTTGGTTCTGAGTTCGGGGAGATGCTGATTACTCACTTTGGAGTCAGCGGTCCGATTATTCTTACTTTGAGCCGCTTTGTTGCACCTCGAGTCCAGCAAGGGAAGCCACTACGACTCGAGATCGACCTCAAGCCTGCCCTGGATGATGAACGTCTCGATGACCGGCTTAGAAGAGATTTTCAAGAGTATGCCCGGAAATCCCTCAAGAATGCCCTGAAAAGCCTCTTACCAAAGGCGCTGATACCTGTAGTCATCGCTTTGTGCAATCTTGCACCGGAGCGGCCTGTCCATCAGATTACCAGGGAGCAGCGGCATCAGCTCCTGCGGGTTTTGAAAGGGCTGCCTTTGACCATTACCGGTACCCTTCCCCTGTCCGCGGCCATAGTCACCCAAGGCGGCGTCAGTCTCAATGAAGTGGATCCCCGCACAATGGCCTCCCGATTGGTGAGGGGCCTGTTTTTTGGTGGGGAGGTGATTGACCTCGCTGCCGACACAGGAGGATTCAATCTGCAGGCCGCGTTTGCCACCGGCTATGTGGCGGGCAGGCATGCTGTCGCCGCTACCGCTGCAAAAGCTTTGCATTGATTTTCTCCCTGTGGTAAGATATCTTCAAACTATTGGCAGATGGAGGTCGAATAAATGCTGTCGTTGCCTATGACTCGGGGAATCCGGGGTGCAATAACTGTAGATGAGAATACAGAAGCTGCCATTACCGGTGCGGCTTGGCGTCTTACACAGGCGATGATGAGGGCTAACCAGGTAGAGGTTGAGGATATTGCCTGCATCATCTTTTCCGTAACGCCAGATTTGGATGCTGCCTTTCCCGCTGCCGGAGTCAGGTTGGCAGGTTTGACAACGACTCCCCTTTTTTCTACTAGGGAGATTCCTGTTCCCGGCAGCCTTCCCCGCTGCATACGGGCCTTAATGCTGGTTACATCCAACCTCAGGCAAGAGGAAATACAGCACGTATACTTAGGGGAAGCCGTCAAGTTGCGGCCGGACTTAAACAGCGGACAAGATGGTAATGCTGAGAGGCCAGGAGTCGGAGTTCCTGACTACAGAAAGACTATTCTAGATATCGCTCCATACCAGCCGGGCAAGCCCATCAGTGAACTGAGGCGAGAGAAGGGCCTGACTGATATCATCAAACTGGCTTCCAATGAAAACCCCCTCGGACCGTCTCCGAAAGCTATGGCGGCGCTGCAGCAGTACTTGACGTCTTTACATATATATCCAGATGGCAACGCGTTTGAGCTTCGCCGGGCTCTGGCCCAGAGGTTGGGTGTTGACGCTGGGGAGATCATCTTCGGCAGCGGTTCCGATGAGGTAATCAAGATGTTGGGCCTAACCTTTTTGGAGCCAGGAGATGAAGTCTTGATCTGTGAGCCCACATTTAGTGAATATGCCTATGCTGCCCACCTGATGGGGGCGAAGCTGCGGTCTTTGCCCTTAAAGGAGCATGCCTTCGATCTAGAAGCGATGCTGGCGGCCGTCAATCCCAAGACTAAGATGGTCTTCATTTGCAATCCCAACAATCCCACTGGTGCTTATGTAAATAAGGCGGCGGTAGATAGCTTTTTGGCCAGGATTCCTGAACATGTCCTTGTGGTCTTCGATGAGGCTTACTATGAATATGTGAGGGCCGCTGACTATCCAGATACCATCGGTTACGTTAGAGAAGGTCGTAATGTTGTGGTCTTGAGAACCTTTTCCAAGATCTACGGCCTAGCTGGTCTGAGAATCGGCTATGGTGTTGCCCCTGGGCAGTTGGCCCAGCTCATCCAGAGGGTTAGAGAACCCTTTAATGTCAATGCAGCAGCACAGGTCGCAGCCTTGGCTGCTTTGGAAGATGAGGAACATGTGATCAAGAGCCGTGAGCTCAACGAAGCCGGTAAGAATTGGTTGTATCAGGAGCTGGCCAAGCTTGGACTGGATTATGTACCAAGCCAGACCAACTTCGTTTTCATTCATCTGAAGCAGGACAGCCAAGTTGTTTACCAGCGCCTCCTGGATAGGGGAGTTATTGCCCGGAGCGGCGGTGTTTTCGGATGCCCCAATTGGCTGCGGGTGACAGTCGGTACTCAGGAGGAAAACCAGAGGTTCATACAGGCCTTGTCTGAGGTAATGGGAAGGTAATAGCGGCCGGCCCTGGGCTTTAGGTAAGGGAGTGGGTAAGAAGTGATTATAGTCATGGAACGCAACGCATCCCCCGAGCTGGTGGATGCGGTAACTGTTAGGCTCGAGCAGTTGGGGTATAAGGCTCACCTTTCCGTTGGTGTAGAGCGAACCATTATTGGAGTGATCGGGGAGAAGCGGCCGGAGGACATGGAACAACTGGCTGCCATGGCAGGAGTGGAAAGCATTGTTCCCATCCTGCGCCCCTTTAAGCTGGCCAGCCGAGAATTCCACCCCGAACCCACAAAGGTGCAGGTGGGGAACATAACCATCGGCGGTGATGAGGTAGTTGTGATGGCCGGTCCCTGTGCTGTTGAGAGTGAAGAACAGATCTTGACCATTGCCAGGGCCATTAAAGCCGCCGGCGCTCAGATTCTAAGGGGGGGTGCCTTTAAGCCCCGCACGTCTCCTTACTCCTTCCAAGGATTGGAGGAAGAGGGATTGAAACTCTTGGCCCTAGCCAGGGAGGAGACGGGACTTCCGATTGTTACCGAGGTGGTAAATCCCCGGGACATTGACTTGGTAGAAAAATATGCCGATATGCTCCAAGTGGGGGCCCGCAATATGCAAAACTTCACCCTTCTGCGGGAAATTGGACAGTCAAAGAAGCCTGTTCTCCTCAAGCGGGGACTAGCTGCCACAGTGGAGGAATGGCTGATGGCTGCAGAATACATCATTTCCGGGGGGAACAGCAGTGTGGTCCTGTGTGAGCGGGGGATCAGAACGTATGAGACGGGAACCCGCAATACTCTGGATTTGAGTGCTGTCCCGGCAGTCAAACACTACAGCCACTTGCCCATCATCGCCGATCCCAGCCATGGAACGGGCCGCTGGCGGTATGTTAAGCCCATGGCCAAAGCTGCCATTGCCGCCGGTGCCGATGGACTGATGATTGAAGTACACTGCCGGCCAGAGGCGGCTCTCTCCGATGGTGCTCAGTCGCTGACACCAGATAATTTCTTGCAGCTGATGGTGGAAATCAAGGCAGTGGCCGAGGCCGTCGGCCGAAAGAGCACTGCACCAGTGGTGGTCTGAGCCATGGAGAGATCAACAGCAGCAGTTTTGGGACTGGGATTAATTGGAGGTTCTTTGGCGTTCCGCCTGAGAAACAAAGGGTATCGGGTTATCGGTTATGATATATCAGAAGAGCGGACACAAACCGCATTCCACCTCGGGGCCATCAGTGAAGGCCGCAGCAGCCCGGCAGAGGCGGCACGAGACAGTGATATCGTTTTTATCGCGGCACCGGTGGGTGCCATCGTGCCCATAATTGAGGATATCATACCCCACACACGGCCGGGAGCAATCGTCACCGATGTGGGCAGCGTAAAGCGTCCCATTATGGAAAAAGTCGAGGCCCTCAGACCACCCTTTACCTTCATCGGAGGCCATCCCATGGCTGGCTCTGAGCAAGGGGGCATAGAAGCCGCTGACCCAAACCTGTTTGAAAATGCCGTCTACGTTCTCACCCCCATGGGTGAGGATGCTGCTAAGGAGGAGTCCTTTAGACAGCTGGCGGGATTGATTGAATCTGATCTTGGCGCTACTGTGATGGCAATGGAAGCTAAGGTTCACGATGAGGTGGTGGCAGCAGTGAGCCACCTGCCCCACATTGTGGCTGCGGCTTTGGTTCATGCCCTGGGGAGGACAGCAGAGAGAACCCCTGCGGCTCTAGCCTTAGCTGCCGGCGGGTTCAGGGATACTACTCGAATAGCATCGGGACTGCCGGATCTTTGGGCGGATATCTGCCTTCATAATCGGGCGCCGGTACTTCGCACCATTGCCTTTATGCAGGATGCCCTAGAGAAAGTCCAAGAGGCACTGCTCACCCAAGATGTCGAGGGCCTGCAGGAGTTTTTTGCCTTTGCCAGGGATCTTCGGGCTGAAGTTCCCGCAGCCCAAAAGGGCTTGCTCCCGCCCCTCTTTGATGTGTTTGTTCCCGTTCCTGATATGCCGGGAGCTATCAGTGCTGTCACTAGCCTGTTGGCCAGTGCAGAGCTGAATGTAAAGGATATCAGCATAGTGCGCCAGCGGGAAGGGGAAGTAGGAGCACTGCGGATCGGGCTGGCCGACGGCCACTCCCGTGACCGGGCTCTTGAGATTCTGCAGATGGGAGGATATAAGGCCTATCGGCGCTAGATGTAGTGCTCAACTGGTTACGAAAGCGGGGAAGAAGCAGTTGATTCTACAGGTAAATCCCAGTCGGGGACTAAGGGGTAGAGTAAAGGTTCCCGGTGATAAATCTATTTCCCACAGAGCGGCTTTATTGGGAGCCATGGGCCATGGAGTAACCAGGATAGAGGGATTCTTGGAAAGCGAGGACTGCTTAGCCACCTTGCAATGCCTGTTACTTCTGGGGACTCCCATCAAGCGCCTTGCTCCCGGCAGCTACGAGATTCAGGGCATGGGATATGATGGGTTTCGGGAACCCAATGATGTCTTAGACTGCGGCAATTCCGGGACGACCATGAGGTTGTTGATGGGTATCCTTGCTGGTCAACCCTTCTTTTCTGTTCTAACGGGCGACGCATCTTTGCGAAGTCGGCCCATGGGCCGGGTCATTGAGCCCCTCCGGAGCATGGGAGCCAGAATCCTGGGCCGGGCGGGAGGCACCAGGGCTCCCCTGGCAGTCTTGGGCAGTGAAAGACTTGAGGGTAAAACCCACCGCCTGCCGGTGGCAAGTGCCCAGGTGAAAAGTGCTTTGCTCCTTGCGGGACTCAGAGCCGAGGGAGTTACAGTAGTTACGGAACCGGGTCCCTCCCGCAACCATACAGAAGTGATGCTGCAGCAGATGGGGGTCCCAGTGGAGGTAGATGGCCTGACTGTCGCAGTAGAGGGGGGCAGCCTTCCCAATGGAGGGCAGATCAATATCCCGGGTGATATATCTTCCGCGGCTTACCTAATGGTGGCTGCTGCCATCTTGCCTGATTCTGATATCACAATCGAGAATGTGGGCATAAACTCAACTAGAGCAGGGATCATTGAAGTCCTGGAGGCCATGGGAGCCAATCTAGAAATAGAGCCGCTGCCGGGGGCCGGTGAGCCTAAGGCGAACATTAGGATTCGGACTTCTACTTTGTGCGGTACGGAAATCGGCGGTGCCATTGTGCCTACCCTTATCGATGAACTGCCGGTTCTTGCTGTAGCCGCTGCCTTTGCCCAGGGAACTACCTTTGTCAGGGATGCCGCTGAACTCCGGGTCAAAGAGTGCGACCGCATAGCTGCCATGGCCGAGGAGCTGGGGCGGCTGGGAGTAGATATTGAGGAGCGGTCCGACGGCTGGGTGATACGGGGAAGCAGAGATTTGTCAGGAGGCAGGGTAAGGGGCTGGGGAGATCATCGGATAGTGATGGCATTAGCTGTGCTGGGTCTGGGGACGAAAGCGCCCGTCGAAATAGAGGACGCTGAAGCGGTATCCGTGTCCTTTCCCGAATTTGTAACCATCCTGAAGGAGCTCGGAGCAGAGGTAGAGGAGAGGGCTTCCGACCCGGAGGATGTACAGGTTAGCTGGTAAAAAGGAGTTCTTCGCAGGACTGCAGGTTGTTCTTGGCGAATAGTACATGGGATTACCTCTGTTTCGTAGTACATGCTCCTGATGGGAAGGGGATATCTTCAGCCAATGAAATGCAATATCGCCATTGACGGTCCGGCAGGGGCAGGCAAGAGTACAGTGGCAAGGATCCTAGCCCAACGGCTTGGATATCTGCATGTAGATACTGGAGCGTTGTACAGAGCCCTGACCTTGCTGGTCTTGCGCAAAGGAATTGATCCGTCAGACGAATCAGCCATAGCCCAGCTCTTCGATGAGGTCGAGATCGACATGGTTTCGGAGCCGGGCGGGGCGAGAGTCTTGCTCAACGGAGAAGATGTGACCCAAGCCATCAGGGACCCTGAGGTCAGCGAAACGGTTTCAGTTGTGGCTCAGCACCCCAAGGTGAGGGAACATCTGCTCCATCTGCAGCGTCGGCTGGCGGCCGATGGTGGAGTGGTGATGGACGGAAGGGACATCGGTACAGTGGTTCTTCCCGATGCCCAGCTGAAGATATTCTTAACGGCCAGTGCCGAAGAACGAGCTCGAAGGCGGATGAAGGAATTACGCAGTCAGGGGCATAAAGTTACATACAAGGATATCCTCCTTTCAATTCGGGCCAGGGACAACTTAGATGCAGAACGGCCAGTTGCACCGCTAAGGGCGGCGACCGATGCCATTCCGCTAGATACCACTGGCAAAGATCTAGAAACCGTTGTCGAGGAGATCATGGAATATCTTTCCGCAGTTGGAAGGTGCGATGGGTGTTCTACCGATTTGTGAGAAGCTTTTTGCGGCTGATCTGGAAGCTCTATTTTCGATGGGAAGTATACGGGAAAGATAACCTTCCTGCTACCGGCGGGGCTTTGTTGGCAGCCAACCATGTCAGCTACCTGGATCCATCTTTGATGGGCTGTGCTGTCGCCCGCCATGTGCATTTCATGGCTAAGAAGGAGCTCTTCAGCATACCGGGCTTGGGATGGTTGATGCGGCGTTTTGACGCCTTCCCCGTGGAGCGGGGGGGCGCTGATCGAAAAGCCATCCGGAAAGCTTTAGAGGTGCTGCGGTCGGGCCATGTAGTGGGTATTTTCCCCGAAGGAACCCGAGGTGACGGTAAGACGCTGCTTAAAGCCCAGCCCGGGACAGTACTCTTGGCGGTTAAAGCAGGTGTGCCCATCGTTCCCATGGCGATTACCGGTGTAGAAAGGGTCTTGCCGCCTGGGCGGTGGTTCCCAAGACCGGCAAAGATCAGGATATTGATCGGTGAACCCATTGAGATTCCGGTAAATGAGTCGGTAGCTTCCCGGGAGGTCTTAGAACATTACAGTCGATTGCTAATGGAAAGAATAGATGAACTCAGGTCTTTTCAGGAACCTATCACTGTAGGGAAGACTGCCGTTAAGATATGAGTTTAGAACTCAAAGCCCCGGGGTCAAATGCGGATCTTGCAACTGCCTGAGTCTTTATATAAGGATTTTCGTGACTTTCTATGCAAACAGTGGCCAGATAGGGAGGTTTTGGTCCGGCGATAAAGAACAAATACACCTAAGGGCACGTGTTTTTTGTTGCCGTCGGTGGCCAATACTACTGGCAGGAGGGAAAAGATGGCTTGAATGTTGAGTTAGCGGATAATGCTGGGTTCTGTTTTGGGGTAAAGCGTGCCATCGAGACGGCTGTTAAGACAGCGGAGGAGAACAAAGGTGTTCCCATCCACACATTAGGCCCTTTAATCCATAGTCCCCAGACCGTAGCCCGCTTATCTGAACTGGGCATCCAGGTAGCTGATAGGATAGAAGACATCGATAGCGGCGTGGTCATTATCCGCAGCCATGGTGTGCCCCCCCAGACCATGGAGCGTGCCCAAGGGAAAGGATTACAAGTAGTGGACGCTACCTGTCCCTTTGTCGTACGAGCTATGACCTGGGCAGCCCAACTCAGAGAGGATGGCTATCAAGTTGTAATTGTCGGTGATCGAGAACACCCTGAAGTAATCGCCATCCTAGGGGCAACTGATAATACTGGGATTCTTGTCGGAACCCCGGAAGAAGCGGCTGCGCTTCCCGCCTGTGAAGCCTATGGGGTAGTGGCCCAGAAGACGCAATCCTTATCCAATGTCCGGGCTTGTATAGCTGAGCTGGTGGGTGAAGCCCGGGAAGTGAAGTGTTATGACACAATTTGTACTGCAACCGCCCGTAGACAGCAGGCAGCAAGAGATCTAGCATCTCGAGTTGATGTCATGCTGGTAGTGGGGGGACGCAATAGCGCCAATACAACTAGATTGGCGCAGATTTGCCAGGAAAGCGGAGCACGCACTTACCACATCGAAACGGCTGACGAAATTGAACCGAGATGGTTTCGCCCGGGAGATAAGGTAGGTGTCACCGCTGGCGCGTCAACGCCTAACTGGCTCATTGAGGAGGTAGTGCAACGGATGACAGAGTTTGACGGAATGCAAGAACAGGAAGTAAAAAATGCCCAGGCGACAACGGTGACAGAGGAGGCTGTGGAGAACACTCCGGCGGTTGAGGCCGATGCAGTTCAAGACACCGCAATAGCTGCTGAGAATCTGGCTGCATCTGCGGAAAAGACCGATGCCAATGGCCCAGAGGAGTTTGATGCTCCTACCATGGCCCAGTACGACGAGACCTTCATTACGCCCAGTCAAGGGGACATCGTGCGAGGCAAAGTCGTCCAGGTCAGCAGCGACGAAGTGCTGGTGCATGTCGGCGGAAAATCGGAGGGGCGGATTCCCAGACATGAGTTGGGTCTTAAAGGAGACCAGGAGCCGGCAGACATACTGGCTGTGGGCGATGAAATAGATGTCTATGTCGTGCGAACCGATGACAGCGAAGGCAGTGTTGTATTGTCAAAGCGGCGGGCAGACCAAATCCGGGCTTGGAAAGAACTGGAGGAGATCTACGAGAAAGGCGAGACCCTGGAAGCGACAGTGACCGAACGAGTCAAAGGTGGCTTGCTGGTGGATGTCGGAGTGCGGGGATTTGTGCCCGCTTCCCATGTGGCCCGCAATTATGTTGAAGACCTGGACTCTTATGTAGGCAAGACCCTCCGGCTGAAGATTATCGAACTGGATAGGCAGCGGAACAATGTGGTCCTCTCCCATAGGGAAGTCTTGGAAGAGGAGTACCAGAAGCAGAAGGAAATCATTTTTAATACCTATCAGCCCGGAGACATTGTCGATGGAGTGGTGCGGCGCTTAACCGACTTTGGTGCTTTTGTGGACATCGGCAGTGGCGTAGAGGGTTTGCTCCACGTTTCTGAAATGGCTTACAGCCGGGTCAATCATCCCTCCGATGTTCTGTCTGAGAATCAGGAGATTAAGGTGATGATCCTGAACTTGGATAAGGAAACGGAGCGGATTTCCCTCGGTCTCAAACAGACTCTGCCTGATCCATGGGACAATATCGGCAGCAAGTATCATGAAGGGGATATTGTCCAGGGAGAGGTTACCCGCACTGTCGATTTCGGCGCCTTCGTGAAGCTAGAGGACGGAGTCGAAGGACTTGTTCACATTTCTCAACTGGCGGACCACCATGTGGCCAATACAGAGGATGTAGTGACCGCCGGTCAGCAGGTGAAAGTCAAGATCATCAGCATCGATGAGGAAGCACGACGAATTGGTTTGAGCATGAAGGAGGCTAAGCGGGAAGCCAAACCCAAGCCTGAGCCTGTACAGGAAGCTCAGCCGCAAGAGGAGCCAGAGAGTTCTGGAATCACTATCGGCGAATTAGTTGGTGATCTGGGAGCACTCTTGAAGGGTAGAGACGAAGACGAGTAAAGCTGAGAGCAGACAACTGCTAAGAATCCATTGCTGCGCTATGAGCAGGCCGTTTGGCCTGCTTTTTCATTCGTATAGGACCAACACAGCGTGGGCAAGCTACGGGTGAACTCAAACTGCAGAAGGAGTGGTCCCCTTGTCCATCGGCTTGATCGTCTTATTGGCCACTACAGCTTTGGTGTTTCTTGGCCTGGCGCAGCGGGTGCTAGACCGGATGAACCTCACCGATGGTCAGGCTATCCTCTTCCTCGGTCTGATTATAGCCGGCAGCTTTGTCGATATCCCCATCGCCCGGGAACCCATTTCTATTTCCATTAATCTAGGTGGAGCGATAGTCCCCCTGGTATTGGTGTTTTGGCTCATTGGCCGGGCGGGAACAGGTGTGGAGAAGTGGAGGGGGTTAATTGCCGGTGTAGTCACCGGTGTTGTTATCTGGGGTTTTTCAAAGCTTGTTGGCCAACAGGAACCGGCGGAACAGTGGCTTGATCCCCTGTGGAGCTACAGCCTGATAGCAGGAATCTTTGGCTATCTGGCGGGCAGGTCCAGGCGTAGTGCCTTCATTGCAGGAGTTCTCGGCATCATCACAGCAGATCTGATCCACATGGGTATTGCCCTAGCCAGGGGTATCGAGACAACGGTTGCCATTGGCGGTGCCGGGGCCTTTGATGCAGTGATCGTGGCAGGGGTGATTGCAGTTGTCCTGGCAGAGGTTTTTGGCGAAGGTCGAGAAAGACTGGGGCAAGGTCCAGTCCACCATCAAGACCGGCCCAAGGCCCTAGACAACGAAGAATTCCTGCTTCATGAATTTGCCGACGAACTGGGCGGTCTCGAGGACGGGGATGAAGATAATGGTAGTGATGTTGACGGGAATGACACTTCCGTAGATGTCAATGCCTTAGGCATCACCGATGAAGATTTGAGGGTCTTACGGAGTGATGGAAAGGGTTTCAGGGTCAGACGTCACATTCTACGGGTGGATGCCGGTGGTGAGTTGACTACCCTAAGACCCGGTGAAGACGTCGGTAGTATTCCAACCGTCGTCAACGCCGCTGAGGAGGAAGAGTCGGATGAAGGTTAAATTGCTGTCAGAGCATCCATGGCTGAGACTTAGCATCCTGTTTCTCGTCGGAAGTCATCTTATCCTCATTGGTGTTGGTTCCCGAGCTTACGGCCAGGAGATTTTGCCCGAAGGGCTAGTGGGCATGTTCGAAAGAGACGACGGTGGTTATTTTACCTTAGTGGATGAGGCGACTCAAAAAGAGGTCACTAAGGCAGCCCGGGTGCTAGATATCGGCGACTCATATATCGACGGTGAGAATCGGTGCTGGGAAGTCTCCGGCATTGACGGCGATATAGTCTATGTGCGGAAAATCAGTGACGATGCGCTGGCAGCAGTGAAGGATGAGAGCTTTGCTGCACGGGCCGGCATATGGTCATGGCTCCAGGCTCTCCTTTCCCAAGCGGGTAGACAGCAGAGGCGAGTGGCTATTTACTGTACCCACAGTGACGAGTCGTATGTTCCCACCAGCGGTACCCACTCTAAAGAATGGGGCGATGTCTACAAGGTGGTTGAAGCCTTAAAAGCCGAGTTTGAAAAGCGGGGGTTTGCCGTAAGCGTATCATATAACAATCACAATCCCGATGACTCCCAGGCATATGTTCGATCCCGGCGGACAGCTGCCGATCTGCTAAAGGAACGGCCCCTAGTTCTCATTGATGTGCACAGGGACGCGGTTCCCAGGAGTGAATACGAGACGGTTATTGAGGGTGATGAGCTGGCCAAGATCCAGCTGGTGGTTGGGCGGCAAAACGAAAACCGTGATGCCAACCTTGAGTTTGCCAAGGCCTTAAAAGCTAGGGCTGACCAGGAGTATCCCGGGTTGGTTAAGGGAATTTTCCACGCCAAGGGCAATTACAACCAGGATCTGGCGCCGAGGTCCGTCTTAATTGAGTTTGGCACCCATGAGACAAGTCTTGATATGGCCACCAAAGCAGCTGACTTGATTGCCGATGTACTGCCTAAATCTACCGGTGCTGCCCAAAAACCCATTGAACAGGCGGCATCCAGATCAACTACTTGGATCATTGTCCTGGTGGTTGCCGGTGTCATTGCCTTTGCGGTGCTAAATGGCGTAGGCTGGCAGGGAATCCGGGATTTTTTGGGCCGGGAATTTAGCAGCGCCATGGGTGTCAATGGCAAGAAAGAGGGGAGAAAACAGGCCGATGATACCGGCGATGGGTCCCACGGGTCCCAGAATTCTAGGAACCAGAAGGATGATTAGCTC
>JAAZHE010000002.1 GCA_012510855.1 Bacillota bacterium
ATACATGGACCACTACAAGGCTTTGGGACCGTCAAGAGCCCCCTGGTACCGGCGGATAATCAGCTGGTTGTGGGGGCTTTTGCTGCTGCTTTTTATCTATTACTGTCGGGCAAAGAGCATCTAACTAGATCCGCAAGGAGCAAATGCAGGGGGTCAAGGCCCGGGCGCTGGTATCCTGCTAACCAGGCTTGGGGCTTAATGCGGTAAACCGATGCAGTTTGGGACAGTGAGCATCCAGCTAGCTGGATGCAGGTTCCGCGGAGGCAAGCTCTGACTGGATACACGCAGTCTCCGGCTTGAATGTGCGCAAGTTTCAGGCTAATTGATGCTTCTCGTCTCGTCTGATAGTCTGATACCCTAGCTTGAGGCTGCCGCCGGCAGTTCTTGTTCCTCTATAAAGGCGGGCAGCGTGATGGTAAAGCTGGTACCCTCTCCGTATTCGCTTTCCACATCGATCTTACCTTGATGTTTTTCTACGATGTGTTTGACAATGGCCAGGCCCAATCCAGTACCGCCCCGTTTGCGGCAGCGGCCCTTATCTACCCGGTAGAACCGTTCAAAAATGCGGCTGAGGTGTTTAGATGGAATGCCTATGCCGGTATCCCTGACTGTCACATAGACGTGGTCACCGCTGCTGGTTAGGGAAAGCCATACATGTCCTCCGGGATCAGTGTACTTGATGGCATTATCCAAGAGATTGGTAATAGCTTGGCGGAGGAGTGTAGCATCGCCCAGCACGGCGGGGGGCTTTCCATCAACCTCTAAGTGAAATTCCAGCTGCTCTTCAGCTGCTCTGCCTTGGTAGCTGTCGGCAATGTCTTCAACCAGCCCCACCATATCCACAGGCGCCTGGTTTCCGGCCCGCTCTGTTCCTTCCAGTCTAGATAGCTCCAAAAGGTCCTTAACTAGACTCACCATGCGGTCAGTCTCTACTGCCATGATTCCCAGGAACCGCCGGGCTGCCTCTTCATCCTCCAAGGCGCCGTCCAGCAGTGTCTCTACAAAACCCTTGATGGCAGTCAAGGGGGTGCGGAGTTCATGGGAGACATTGGCAACAAAATCTGTCCTCATTTTCTCCAAACGCTTGAGCTCGGTAATGTCATGGAGGATAGCTACTACGCCGAGGACTTGGTCAGTCTGCTGGGAGCGAATTGGGCTGACAATGGCCCGCAAGATGGAGTGTTGTGGTGAGAATAGCTGGATTTCCTGCTGAGCCGTTGCCTGTTCAGTCAGCACCCGTTGAAACAGCTGGACCAGATCGTAATTGCGGACGCTCTCCAACAAATAACGCCCCCGGCTGTCGGGGCTGATGCCGAGGATATCAATTGCGGCTGGGTTGACCAGGGTGATTCTCAGTTCTTTATCTACTACTATAAGTGCATCAACTAAGCTAGATAAGATCGCGTTGAGATGGTTCCGGTGCCGGTTTGCTTCCTCCACCAATAAAGCATAATGTTCCGTCATGCCGTTAATTGCTTCACTTAATTCCACGAACTCTGGATCACCGGCGGACCGGAGAAACACCCGCTCGTCCAGGTCTCCTTGGGTCACCCGATTGATTGATGCTTGGATTCTGTGGATTGGATCGAAGAAATGGGATTGGGTGTATGAGTATGTCACGTAAACAGCAATGCCTGTGACCAGCAGAAGCCAAGGCAGCCGCCAGCCGGTGCCTATCAGCCACAAGCCCAGCACTGTGGCCAATATCACTGCCAGCACCAGCATCGCCTGAAAAACAAGAATTTTCCAGCTCAAGCGCTGAAAGCGAGAATCCTTCATCTCACTGAGGCTCCTCTACTTTATAGCCTACACCGTGAACGGTGTGGATATAACGGGGACGGGAAGGATCTTCACCCATTTTCTGCCGCAAGCGGCGAATGTGGACATCAACAGTTCGGGTTTCACCACCGTAATCGTAGCCCCAGACCTGCTCCAGAAGCATGTCCCTGGTTAGGACTTTCCCCTTATGCTGCACCAGCAGGAGCAGGAGGTCAAACTCTTTCGGCGTCAGGACCAGGGGCTCGCCGTCAAGGGTAACCTGATGGCGGTCAATGTCGATCCTAAGGCCCTGCAGAGTAACCACATGCTCACTGGGCGGTGCTGCCTGAGCGGCCCGGCGCAGAGCCGCCTTTACCCTCGCCACCAACTCCTTGGGGCTGAAGGGCTTGGTGATATAGTCGTCGGCTCCGATTTCTAAGCCCTTAATCTTGTCTGGTTCGTCGCCCTTGGCCGTCAGCATGATGATAGGAACCGATGAAGTCTCACGGAGCTCTTTGCAAACCTGCCAGCCGTCCTTGATGGGCAGCATGATATCCAACAGAACCAGGTCGGGCTTTTCCCGGCGGAATACATCCAAAGCTTCATCACCATCATAAGCTGTAACAACCTGCCAGTCTTCTTTTTCCAGGTTGAATTTAATCAATTCGACGATGGACTGCTCATCGTCAACAACCAGGATTTTCTCCGGCATATTGCTTCTCCCTCCCCTATTAGATGTACTCGCCTATTATTATAACATAGAGATTGTTTACATAGTGTTTCTAGGCGTAAGATAGTGTCAAGACTATTGACTTCACCGGCGGGGTCGGGTAGAATTAGAAACAAATTGCGAGATATGGAAGACTGTGAGAGGGAGGAGTAGGCAGTCAACCGCCGCAAGAGAGGGAGATTCAGCGGCTGGAAGATCTCCTCGGTAGGGATTGTCGAAGGTCGCCCTTGAGTCATCATCTGAACGCTGTGCCCAGGCGGGGACTGCAGCCGCCGGGGTGAGCAGTTAGTAGGACTGATCGGGGCAGCCCGTTACAGCTTAAAGGGCCGCCGGTGGTGGAACCTTGGGCCTGAAGGTGTCCTATTGGCGGAAATAAGGTGGTAACGCGGAAGTTGGAAGCTTTCGTCCTTTTGGGCGGGAGCTTTTTTTACTACTTGGGTATGCTTACAATGCTGAAGGAGGAGGGCGTTCGGAATGGCGGAAATCACTGAAGCTAAGAAGGCGGCATCTGCCGTGGGGAAGGAGATTCCAACGGTCTACGATCCCCATGCTGTGGAAGCCAAGTGGTATAAAATCTGGGAAGAGTCGGGGTACTTCCACGCCGAGGTGTATAAAGACAAACCTCCTTTCTGTATCGTAATCCCGCCTCCCAATATTACCGGTGAGCTCCATCTGGGGCATGCTATGGATGAGACTATGCAGGATATTCTCATCCGCTGGAAGCGAATGCAGGGCTACAATACCACATGGATTCCCGGTATGGACCATGCCGGGATTGCCACTCAAGCCCGGGTGGAGGAGCATCTCCGGCAGACGGAGGGCAAGAGCCGCTACGATTTAGGACGGGAAGGATTCGTCCAGCGGGTCTGGGAGTGGAAGGAAGAGTACGGAGGCCGGATTCTGCACCAGCTGCGCCGCCTGGGAGTATCCTGTGACTGGCAGCGGGAGCGCTTTACCATGGACGAAGGCTGTTCCCGGGCTGTGCGGGAAGTATTTGTGGAGCTGTACAACAGGGGCTTGATTTACCAGGGAGACTATATTATCAACTGGTGTCCCCGCTGCCGTACTGCCCTGTCGGACATCGAGGTGGAGCACAAAGATACCAGCGGCCACCTTTGGTATGTGAGATATCCCCTGGCGGACGGTTCCGGCGAGTACGTGGTGGTAGCTACGACCCGGCCGGAGACTATGCTGGGAGATACCGCGGTCGCGGTTAACCCCAAAGATGAACGCTACGAGCACTTGGTGGGCAAGAAGTGCATTCTCCCATTGATGGGCCGGGAAATCCCCATTATCGCCGATGACTATGTGGATATGGAGTTCGGCACCGGAGTCGTTAAGATTACCCCTGCCCACGATCCCAACGATTTTGAAGTTGCCCAGCGGCACAACCTTGAGACTATCTTGGTCTTGGATGGCGATGCCAAGATTAACGAAGCTGGGGGAAAATACCACGGTATGGACCGCTACGAAGCCCGCAAGGCGATAGTTCAGGATCTTGAGGCCGAGGGCCTGTTGGAAAAGATCGAAGACCACCAGCATGCCGTCGGTGCCTGCACCCGGTGCGATCATACAGTAGAGCCGATTCTCAGCAAGCAGTGGTTTGTCAAGATGAAGCCTCTGGCTGAACCGGCCATCGCCGCTGTTGTCAATGGCGATACTAGTTTTGTTCCCGAACGGTTCACCAAAAACTACCTCAATTGGATGAGGGAGGTTAGGGACTGGTGCATTTCACGGCAGCTGTGGTGGGGGCACCGGATTCCGGTGTGGTACTGTGCCTGCGGTGAGACCATCGTCGCCAAAGAGGATCCCACCTCTTGCCCTGAGTGCGGCAGCACTGTGCTGGAGCAGGACCCCGATGTGCTGGACACCTGGTTCAGCTCTGCCCTGTGGCCCTTTTCTACCCTGGGATGGCCGGAGAAAACCGAGGAGCTGGAGCATTTTTACCCCACCTCGGTGTTGGTCACGGGCTTTGACATCATCTATTTCTGGGTTGCCAGGATGATGGTCATGGGCTTGGAGTTCATGGGGGAGGTTCCCTTCCGCACTGTTCTCATCCACGGGCTTGTTCGAGATGCCCAGGGTCGGAAGATGAGTAAGTCCCTGGGCAATGGGGTCAATCCCCTGGAGGTCATCGATGAGTTTGGGGCCGATGCTCTGCGTTTCAGCTTGATGATCGGCACGACTCCGGGTAATGACACCCGCTATCGGAGAGAGAAGGTGGAGGCGTACCGCAATTTCGCCAATAAGATCTGGAATGTCTCTAGATTCGCCCTGATGAACCTAGGCGATTTCGAGCCTTATGGCACTGATGAGTTGGAACTGGAGCTGAGTCTGCCGGACAAGTGGATCCTCAGCCGCTATCAATGGGCTATCGAGGAGACTACCAGATGGCTTGACCGGCTGGATCTGGGCGAGGCCGCAAGGGTGCTCTATGACTTTATTTGGACAGAGCTCTGCGACTGGTATGTAGAAATGATTAAGCCTCACCTGTACGGCCGCCTAGGGGAGACAGCTAGGCGGACCTCCCAGTACGTCCTTTGGAAAGTGCTGGAGGGAACCTTGAGGCTGCTCCATCCCTTTATGCCCTTTATTACTGAAGAGATTTGGCAGCATCTTCCCCACCAAGGGGAAACCATCATGCTGGCCAGCTGGCCCACTGTTGAGGAAGGCTATATAGATAAGGACATTGAGGCCCAAATGGAGGCCGTCATGGAAATGGTGAGGGCCGAGCGGAATATCCGGGGTGAAAAGAAGGTGGCCCCCGGCAAGGAGATTCCCGCCATCATCCATGGTGACGATGAAGGCTTGGCCCTAGTGCAAGAAGCCAAGGGATATATTAAGGTGTTGGCCAGGATCGGCGATCTTGAGCTTGCGCCTTTGGGTACTGATAAGCCGGAGAAGGCAGTGACCGCAGTAGCCGGCGGTGTTGAAATACACCTGCCCTTAGCTGGTTTGGTGGATCTTGAGCAAGAAATAGCCCGTCTTAAGAAGGAGCTGGAGGAGACTCGGCAGGAAATTGCTCGGGCTGCAGGCAAGCTGGCCAATGAGGGGTTTGTCAATAAGGCTCCTGCTGAAATTGTAGAAAAAGAAAGGCAGAAGCTGGCAGCTTTGAAGGAAAAAGAAGCCATGCTCCAGGGTCGACTCCAGGAACTGGTCAGTTAATGGAGCCTTAAAAAACAGGAAGAAAAAGACCCGGTCCGGCAGGGCCGGGTTTTCACCAATTGGATTCTTTCCCACTTACGGGAAACTCACTCACGGGGAGGGGTGAAGGGATGGACATCTACAAGTATCTGGCTGAGATTTCTTCTGCCCATACCAAACGGCCTGGACTGGAACGGATCAATCTAATGTTGGAGCATCTGGGCCACCCGGAACGGGACTATGAGATCGTGCATATCGTTGGTACCAACGGCAAAGGTTCTACCGCCCAGTTCATAGCCTCAATTCTGCAGGCTGCCGGCCAGCAGGTGGGATTGTTCACATCACCCCACCTGGTGGAGTTTACAGAGCGGATTCAAGTTAACCGCGCAACTATTCCCGAGGAAGACCTTAATCGAATCTTTCAAGAGCTTTATCCCTGTATACAGGAACTAGCCGCGGGACCCTACGGGCGGCCGGGGCTGTTTGAAGTGGCAACGGCGGTGGGGCTTAAGTACTTTTCCGAAATGGGAGTTGATTATGCCGTGCTGGAGGCAGGCATGGGCGGGCGATATGATGCCACCAATGTAGGTTCTCCCGCGGTGACGGTCATTACCCACATCGATCTCGATCATACAGAAGTGTTGGGCGATACTGTGGAATTGATCGCCGCGGAGAAGGCCGAGGGCATCAGGCCCGGCGGGATAGTGGTGACGGCCCCCCAGTCCGGGGCTGCCAAAGAGGTAATTGCCGCGATGGCTGCCAGGCGGGGTGCTAAGCTCATTGATGTTGAGCAGGAGTACCAGGTGAGCGGTGCTTTGCCGGGCCCAAGGGGAACCAGCTTTGCCGTGTCCAGGAGAGGATTACGGCGGCATTTCCATATCAACATGTTGGGACTATTTCAAATCACCAATGCTGTTACTGCCTTGGCCGCGGTGGATGCCCTGGTGGAAAAAGGCCTCAGGATAACCGACCGCCAGGTGGTAGAGGGGATGGAGAAGGCCCGCTGGCCGGGTCGTTTGGAAGTTGTGGCAAAAGACCCTCTGGTGGTATTGGATGGAGCCCACAACTTAGACGGGTGTCGGCAGCTGGCCGCTGCTCTTCCGGTTTATTTCACCTGGCGCCGGCTGCACCTAATTATGGCCATTACCGGTCAGAAACCGTATAAGTCCATGCTTCAGGTGCTGCTTCCCGAGGCGGATACGGTGGTCTTCACAACACCCCAAAGCAGCCGCTCGGCCCCTGCGGACCCAAATCACCTGCAAGAGCTGGCCCAAGGTTTAGTGGAGAAGGCTGGCACGGCCGACTCTTTTGGTACTGCTTTTAGAGAAGTGAAACGCTACGCCCATCCCCAGGACCTTATCTGTGTATGCGGTTCCTTGTATCTTGTGGGAGAAGCACGTAAACTGCTGGGACCCCATGGAGATTCTGCAGGGATCGTGGACCTAGGCGCAGAAATTAGTAAGACAAGGTAAGATGGTCTAGGGAAAGTTGGGATGGGGTGAGAGGTGTGGCCCGAAAAAAGAAAAAGGGCAAGCCGACCAGCAAAACCTTAGAAAGAGTCTACCTAATCCTGACATTAGCAGCGGTGGCTGGGGTCGCAGTCTTCTTGGGTTATGTTGTTGGGTTATATGCAATTCAGGCTGCTACTGGAGCCCTTAACCGAGAGATAGCAAGAGAAACTAAAGTAATCGAGCCTATGGTAAGGCAGCCGGCAGTTCAAATTACCAGGGATGAGCCTTCCCAATCGGTGGAGACGGAAAGCCCCAAGGAGGAAGTGCCGGCGGTGCGGCAGGTGGAGGTGGCATCGAAGTCGCCTCCTCAACCCGCGGAGCCGGCTCCTGTCCAGACCAAGTCTAGCTCCGAAGGTGCCCGCCTTTATCGGGTGCAGGTGGGAGCTTTCTCCTCAGAGGCTAATGCCCGGAGTCTAGCCGATGAACTGGGTAAGCTGGGCTACCAGGTATTGGTGGTTCCCGGTCCTCTTCATCGGGTGCAAGTGGGGGCTTTCTCTCAGCGCCAGAATGCGGAAAGGCTTAAGGGAGAGCTAGAGGGGAAAGGTTATCCCGCGGTGATTGTCAGCAGCAACTAGACGCGATCAGCTGAAACGACAATCATGGTGCGAGGGATTCTACGCGCCTTAGGGGATAATAACACCAAGGACGAGACAGCAAGAAACGGGTGGACTTGGAAGAGGATTTTACCAAGGAGAAAGGGGGCCCAGCGTGATGCCGATTCCCCAGAACAAGGTTTTTCGGGTAGCCGGCATGTAGTGCCAGCACTGCAAGAAAGCAGTGGAGGATGCCGTGGGGAAATTATCTGGCGTTGAGTCTGTTCATGTCGATCTAGAGGCCGGCACAGTTGAGGTAGAGTATAACCTTGAGCAGGTTGATACGGAAGCCATCGAAGGCGCCATTGCCGGCGCCGGCTACGATGTGATTAAGGGTGACTGAGCAGGGTATGTTTGCCTCAGCCTCGACTCACAATATCATCAGGTTGACGAAATAGGAGAGGAAGATATTGTGATGGGAAAGCAGAAAAAGGAGTCCTTAGGCTGGGGTGAGCTCTTGATCTTAGGGGCAGTGCCCTTCGTGATGGTGTTGGGAAATTCAATGCTGATCCCGGTATTTCCCAAATTTGAACAAGTGCTGAACATAAACCAAGTCAAGGTTGGCCTGCTGGTTACGGCATTTTCGCTGCCGGCAGGCCTTTTGATTCCCTTCTCGGGTCTCCTTTCTGACCGGATCGGCAGAAGGATAGTGATTGCACCTGCTTTAGTACTGTACGGCCTGGGGGGTCTGGTGGCCGGTATCGCCAGTATTACACTCAAGGAGCCTTTCACTGTCATTCTGGTTGGGCGGGTGCTGCAGGGATTAGGGGCAGGGGGTACCTATCAGCTGGCTATGGCATTAACTGCCGATCTCATTACCCATGATAAGCTCACCCGGTACTTGGGTTTTCTCGAGGCATCCAATGGGCTGGGCAAGGTGGTGAGTCCCATCTTGGGGTCTTTAGTGGCGATGATTACTTGGTATGCTCCCTTTTTTGTGTACGGTATCTTGGCCTTCCCCATCGCGGCCTTGGTTTGGTTTGGACTTGATGAGCCTAATCCCGGCGGTGAAGGGGAATCCTGGAAAGAGTACTTTTCGACTTTGGTGCAGATCGTCAAGAAAAAGGGTGTTTCCTTGTTTGTGTCATTCTTGATCGGGTTCTTAGCATTGTCGATCCTCTTTGGCTTTCTCAGCTACCTTTCCGATATCCTCGAACAGCGCTTTCACCTTATGGGGGTTGTGAAGGGACTGGCCTTAGCAGTTCCCGTGGGAGCCATGGCTGCCACCTCCTACGGCACTGGTGTATTCTTGGAGAAGCGGCAGAAGCTTTTGAAAGGGACCCTGATCGTAGGGATGACCATCGCGGCCCTGGCCCTGGCGGTGGTTCCCCTGTGTGTATCGAGAAAACTGGTGTTTCCCGCAGCAGTGATCGCGGCTGGTATCGGTATCGGCATGGTCCTACCGCCCCTCAACACCTTGATTACCGGTGCAACCTCCCAAGATGAGCGGGGAGTTGTCACCGCAGTTTACGGGACGGTCAGGTTTTTCGGGGTGGCAGTTGGGCCACCTGCTTTCGGTGCCATCGGATTTCAGCGAGTGGGCCTGTTTTACGGTGTCGGAGCCCTAGCCTTGGCGGCGGCTTTGGTGGGATACTTCCTGATTGATCCAAATCGGCTCCTGGCATATGAGACTAGCCAGTGACATAACATGAGGAACGCGGTCTGATGAAGCAGTGTTCCGCGCACGTAGCTACCGGAGAGAGCGCTGCCAGTGCAGCAGAAAAATGGGGGAGTGGAGATGGTGCCAGGTCCGCGGTTGGGGAGCGAGGGCCTTGCCTGATTGATTTTGTACTTAGCGGCCTTTGTCTTTCTGTTGGTGGGGATTCCAGCTTTGATCGTCTTGGGGCGGTGGTGGATAACTCCTACAGAGCCCAGCGGGTTTACCATTAGATTGCTTAGGGAAGATCTAGGTGAAGTAGTGGAAATGGACCTAGAAGACTACCTGGTAGGTGTTGTAGCCGCGGAGATGCCGGCGGATTTTCATTTAGAGGCCCTAAAAGCCCAGGCTGTTGCCGCCCGGACCTATGCCCTGTATCGCCTGGAGCAGCGAAATGGAGTAGCCGGCAGCGAAGCCGATCTATCGTCGGATTTCCGCATAGGGCAAGCTTGGATTTCCCCTGAGGCCCAGAGGGAACGTTGGGGATGGTACGGGTATCTTCAAAAGCGAGGGCGGATTGTACTATCGGTTCGGGAATCCAGGGGTGAGGTTCTAACCTACCAGGGGAAGCCCATTTTTGCTGCTTACCATTCCACCAGCGGTGGGCACACCCAGGCGGCAGCTGATTACTTCAATCCAGTACCGTACCTCTTGGGTGTATCCAGCCCCTGGGAGGAAAAATCTCCGTATTACAAAACCAGCCAGAGTCTGAGCTGGCAGGAGATTGCATCCCGTTTAGATGTTGAGCTTCCTGCGGAGCTGCAAGATATCCTGCAGGAAATAACTTTCTTGGACTTAAGTGAAGTGTCTGTCTATGAGCTCACTGAAGTGGGAGAAGGCAGTGCAAGCTCTGTGAAATCCCCAGATCTATCTAGCTTTTTTCGCATCACAGAGCTCTATCCCACCGGCCGGGTTAAGACTGTTGAGGCCTTGGGGCACTATTTCACCGGGCGGCAGATTAGGGAGAAGCTGGGACTTCGTTCCAACTGGTTTTCCGTTGAGGCCGAACCAACGGGAGTCACCTTTACTGTCAGGGGTTACGGCCACGGTGTCGGCATGTCCCAATACGGTGCCCAGGGCATGGCTGCCGCCGGCCGGAATTACCGAGAAATCCTGTTCCACTATTATACCGGCGTAGAATTGGAGGATTGGTACTGAGAATCGGCGACAGAGGAGCCAGGACTCTGGGCGGCTATAGGGAATCAATGGATAGAAGCTTTGGACAAGTACTAGAAAAGAGGTGATGACCCCATCGGAATGGGGACAGGGCTATGGACAAGGGAGTCTATGATGTAGCAATCATCGGCGGCGGCCCCGCCGGGATGACCGCCGGTATCTATGCCGGGCGTGCTCACCTGAAAGCCTGTATACTAGAGGGTCTGAGCACCGGTGGTCAGATGTTTACCACCGCTGTCATTGAAAACTACCCCGGTTATGCCACCATCGACGGCCCGGGCTTGACTCAAGCCATGGAGGAGCAGGTCCGGAAATGGGATGTCGAGATCTTGTATAAGCATATTACCGGACTCAAGCGGCTCTCGGATTCGTTTGAAATACAGACCCTAGGCGGGGAAGCTATCCACGCCAGAACGGTGATTTTAGCCGCCGGATCCAAGCCCAGGAAGCTGAATGTTCCCGGTGAAGTGGAATTCGCTGGTCGGGGAGTGTCGTACTGCGCTACCTGTGATGGTGCCTTCTTCCGGGGGAAAAACGTAGCAGTAATCGGAGGCGGCGACTCCGCGGTGGAGGAAAGCCTTTATCTTACCAGGTTTGTCAATAAAGTCACTATTATACACCGCCGGGATGAGCTGCGGGCATCAAAGCACTTGCAGGAAAGGGCCTTTGCCGAGCCCAAAATTGAGTTTGTGTGGGACTCTGTAGATGAGGCCATAGAAGGTCAGCAGACTGTGGAGCAGCTGCGGGTGAAAAACCTAAAAACCGATACTGTGACTAATCTGCCGGTGGATGGCGTATTCATCTATATTGGGATGCTGCCCAACACCGATTTTGTGCAAGGTGTGGTGGAGCTTGACCCATGGGGATATGTTGTGGCTGGGGAAGATACCGCCACTTCAGAACCAGGGATCTTTGCTGCCGGGGATATTCGGACCAAGGAACTGAGGCAGATCGTCACCGCGGTAGCCGATGGAGCAGTGGCAGCCATGGCGGCAGAGAGGTATCTCGGGGAACGGGGACTGTAGCATTTCTATAGGCAGCTTCCAAGGAGGCGGGAGGTAGGTTGGCGATGGCGAGAAGCAGAGTAGACAGCGTTTTGGACCTAATCGGAGGAACTCCAATTGTCAAGCTGCAGCGCTTGCCCCGGCCGCAAGGGGCAGAGGTCTATGCCAAGTTAGAGAGTTTTAACCCAGGAGGAAGTGTCAAAGACCGGATTGCCCTGGCCATGATTCGGGCGGCCGAACGGGAGGGCAAGCTCAAGCCGGGGGGCACCATTGTGGAACCCACCAGCGGCAATACAGGCATTGGGCTGGCCATGGCCAGTGCTGCCCTCGGGTACCGGCTGATTCTCACCATGCCGGAGACCATGAGTTTAGAAAGGCGGAGGCTGCTGGCTGCCTACGGGGCGGAGCTGATCCTGACTCCCGGTAATGCGGGGATGCGGGGCGCCATCGAAAAGGCGCAGGCACTGCTGGAGGAAAACCCCGACTTCTTCATGCCCCAACAGTTTGAGAATGAGGCAAATCCCCAGATTCATCGACAGACCACTGCTTTGGAAATCTTTGACCAGATGGACGGGAAGCTAGATGTGTTCGTGGCCGGCGTGGGAACAGGGGGCACAATTACCGGAGTGGGGGAGGTTTTGAAAGCAAGGCTCCCGGAGCTTAGGGTAGTGGCAGTTGAACCCGAGGGTTCCCCTGTCCTTTCCCAAGGCAAATCCGGCACCCATAGACTGCAGGGAATCGGAGCGGGGTTTGTGCCCAAGGTGTTGAACCGAACTGTCATCGATGAGATTATTACAGTCAGCGATGCGGATGCTTATGATATGGTGCGCCGCCTTGCCCGGGAAGAAGGCATTCTGGTGGGGATTTCCGCCGGTGCCGCCTGCTGTGCTGCCTTACAGGTGGCGGCTGATCTAGATGCTGGCCAGCGGGTGGTGGTGGTCTTTCCCGATACCGGCGAGAGATATCTCAGTACGCCGGAGCTCTTTGATGCATAGTGAGCTTAGGTTGCGGACAAGGTGGTGTAGGGATGTTGCAAAGCAAACTGCAGCTTCTCGAAAATATCCTCCAGGAGATGGAAAGTGCCCTAGTTGCCTTTTCCGGCGGTGTCGACAGTACTTTTCTGCTCCACACCGCTGCCCGTCTGTTGGAAGAACACAAGCTGCAGAAGCTATTGGCGGTGACCATTAAAGCTTCCATGTGCCCTGACTGGGAGCTAAAGGAAGCTGAGGAGTATGCCCGTTCCTTGGGTGTTGAACATGTTCTGGTGGAGTTTGACATCATGGGGGTCCCGGAATTTGTGGCCAATCCCCCGAGGCGGTGTTATTACTGCAAGCGGGCGCTCTTTGAGCAGCTTTTGGATCTGGCGGCAGAGCGGGGGCTAAAGTGGGTCATGGACGGCAGCAATAAGGATGATGAAGGAGACTACCGACCGGGTAGGGAAGCCCTTAAAGAGTTGGGTATCCGCAGTCCGCTATGGGAGGCGGGGTTGACCAAGGCGGAGATTCGGGAAGCATCCCGCATCCTGGGGCTTCCCACTTGGGACAAGCCCTCCTATGCCTGTCTCGCTTCTCGGATACCATATGGAGTTGAGATTACCTCGGATAAGCTGAAGCTGATTGATCAAGCAGAAGGATACCTGCGGGAGTTGGGATTTAGACAAGTGCGGGTCCGCTACCACCACGAGTTGGCCCGGATTGAGGTGGACAAGGGAGATCTCAAGCGGCTGGTTGATCACAGCCCCCAAATTGTCCGGCGCTTTGAGGAATTGGGCTTCTTGTATGTTACCGCTGATCTAGCCGGTTACCGTACCGGTAGTCTGAATGCCTCACTATAGAGGGCATTTTTCTCTAGCTGCAGATTGAAAGACATGCCAGTTTGTAGGGTGCTGTGGGAAATAAGCCCCAACGGCACCCTCTTTACAATGGAAGTTGGATCCCGGCGCAGGAGTTAAGGCAGAGCTGGTGGAATAGTATTTGAGATAAGTCGGTTTTCCACGAGAAAAACGGGGAGGTCGTTGCCGTTGGCCCGACACCGGGAGTCTCGGCTCATGCTTTTGTTATTAACCATTATCGTTGGGGCCATAATAGGAACAGTTATAGGTGAGGCACTGCGGGGTTATGTCCCCATCTTCGCGCGCTCTGCCTCGATGGGGATCTCGCCGACCACGATCCACATCGGCACTATCATCTCATTCCACCTTGGTCTTACCTTGCGCTTGAATCTAGCCACAGCCGTTGGCCTGCTCATTGCCATCTGGCTGTTTTACCGCCTATAGTCCTTTTATTTGGAGTCAATCAAGTGGAGTGAATCAAGCCAGGATTCGCGGCAAGAGAAGGTGAGTAGGGAATGCCACAACTGGTGTTAGCATCTCAATCCCCCCGCAGGCAAGAGCTGTTGCGCACTCTAGGTGTGGATTTTACAGTTATTCCAGCTGATGTTGATGAGAGCGGGATCCAAGAAGAAAACCCAGAGGGTCTGGCGGAGGCCCTTGCCTATGCTAAGGCCCGCTGGGTGGCAGACCGAGTTTTCGATGCCGTTGTGGTAGCCGCTGACACCATTGTACTCTTGGATTCGGGGGAAGTGTTAGGCAAGCCTCGGGGAAGAGAAGAAGCAGTAGAAATGCTTTCTCGTCTCTCCGGACAAGGACATCGGGTAGTGACTGGAGTAGCTATCATCAATAGCGGAACCGGTCAGACCAAAGTGTTTCATGAAACCACCCGGGTGGTTTTTAGGACTCTGTCCCGGGAGGAGATCGAGCGGTATGTCGCTACCGGTGAGCCTTTTGATAAAGCTGGAGCTTACGGCATACAGGGTAAGGGTTCGCTTTTGGTAGAGAGAATCGAGGGCTGTTATTTCAACGTAGTGGGTTTTCCCTTGGCAAAGGTGGGACAAGCCCTGGCAGAGTTTGGTATTTTCCTTTTATAGGACACAAATCACCAGCCGTGCCTCCTGAGGGTGTAGGGAGGCAGGAGATTTGAGTGTTGTGATCCGCGATTTGCCTGTAGATGAGCGTCCCCGGGAGAAACTCTTGCGCTACGGGCCGGAGTCCTTATCTAATCGAGAGCTGCTGGCTATTGTCTTGCGGGTCGGTACGAGGCGTCATTCGGCGCTGGCTTTGGCAGACCAGCTGTTGGCCCATTTCGGTTCACTGCGGGAGCTTAGGGATGCCCGGTGCGAGGAACTGCAGGCAGTGGAGGGTATTGGGCTGGCTAAGGCGGCCCAGATTTTGGCAGCTCTGGAATTGGGAAGACGGGTCCAGGCCGCGGTGCGGGTTCCAGCGGTGGTACGGTCTCCTAAAGATGCCGCCGATTTGGTAATGGAACACCTGCGGTATCTAGATCGGGAAGTGATGAAGATAATTCTTCTGGACACGAAGCGCCAGGTGTTGGCCTGTCCCATTGCATCGGTGGGGACCCTGAATGCGTCGATGGTGCACCCCCGGGAAATTTTCAAAGAGTGTATTCGGCGCAGCGCTGCGGCCCTAATTGTAGCGCATAATCATCCCAGCGGCGATCCCACCCCCAGTCGGGAAGATATCCAGGTGACGGCCCGTCTGCGTCGAGCGGGGGAGATTTTGGGAATTGAGGTGCTTGACCATATAATCATTGGCGATAGTCGCTTTGTTTCTATGAAGGAAGAGGGTTTTTTTACGTAGTAGATGCAGGACAACAGGCTGGCCAGGGGCCCGTTGAGCAGGAGGTAGAGGGCGAATGTTTGGTCTATCAAAGAATATGGGGATTGACTTGGGCACTGCCAACACACTGGTATACGTACAGGGAAAAGGTATTGTGCTCCAGGAACCATCGGTGGTTGCCATAGAGAGAAACACCAATCGGGTTTTGGCCGTTGGCTCTGAGGCCCGGGAGATGGTGGGTCGCACTCCAGGGAATATTATCGCCGTAAGGCCCATGGCCGATGGCGTGATTGCCGACTTTGACGTGACTGAGCGGATGCTGCGGCATTTTATCAGTAAGGCTAGTCGGCGCCGGGGGATATTCCGTCCCCTGGTGGTAGTAGCTGTCCCCTCCGGTGTGACGGAGGTGGAAAAACGAGCGGTTATAGATGCTACCTTGTCCGCGGGGGCAAAGGATGCCCGGCTCATCGAAGAACCCATGGCCGCTGCCATAGGATCGGGTCTACCGGTACAGGAGCCTACCGGTAGCATGATTGTGGACATCGGAGGGGGAACCACCGAGGTAGCTGTTATCTCTCTGGGCGGAATTGTTTCCCATCGTTCTATTAGGGTGGGTGGAGATGAGCTGGATGAAGCCATTGTCCAGCACGTGCGCCGCACATACAACCTGCTCATCGGAGAGCGGACAGCCGAACGGGTGAAGCATGAGATCGGCACCGCCTTCTTAGAGAAAGACAAAGAGCGCAAGTCTACAGAGATCCGGGGACGGGATCTGGTAACCGGATTACCTAAGACAGTGACAGTTACCGATGAAGAGATCCATCTTGCCTTGGCAGAACCCATCCAAAGCATTGTGGAAGCTGTTAAGGTTACCTTGGAACGGACGCCTCCGGAACTGGCTGCTGATATAATGGATAAGGGGATCATTCTAGCTGGAGGCGGCGCGCTGCTCAACGGTTTGCCTCGCCTTTTGAGCAATGAGACATCCATGCCGGTGCATTTATCCGATGATCCTCTAACCGCTGTGGCCAGGGGTACGGGAATTGCTCTAGAACATTTTGGCCTGCTGCAGCGGGTGATGATCAATTCTAGAAAACTGGGCTGAGCCGGATTGGTCCAAAGACGAGTTTGCGAGGGATGAGGGAGAATGCGGTGGATAACGGCGCGATGGCCGGCGTTGGCCAGTATTATTGCTGCTTTTCTTGTGATCGGCCTTATCTATGTAACCGCAGAAGGTCGTCCTGAGCTCACTTATGTGGAGGGAAAGGTCCGCGATGGACTGGCTCCCTTATACGGGGCTGTCAGCGGAGCCACCGGCTTCTTTAGACACTGGGTGGAGGTCATCCGCAATTACAGCCGTCTGGAGCAGGAGAACGCAGAGCTGTGGCAGGAAATCGACCGGCTGAAACGGGAACTTGCCGCCTTGGAGCAGCTGAGGGAAGAGAATGCTAGGCTCAGGGAAGATTTGGGATTCTACCGGGCCAATCCGGTGCCGCCGGTAGCAGCGGAGATCATTGCTCGTTCACCTTCCAACTGGTTTGATAAGATAGTGATTAACCGCGGGACGTCCCATGGGCTCGAGCCCGGCGATGCCGTGGTAACGCCGGCAGGAGTTGTTGGGCGGATATATACTACCACAGAGCACACCGCTGAGGTGATGTTGATTGTCGATGACCGCAGTGCCTTTGGGGCCGCAGTGCTGCGGAGCGGTGCTCCGGTGCTAGTTGAGGGTACCGGCCAGGGCAACAGTCTGCGGTTGAAACCCCTCATCAAGGAAATTGATATTGAAATCGGAGATGAGATCGTCACTTCATCCATGAGCGGAGTTTTCCCCGATGGGCTGCCGGTAGGCAAAGTAGTGGATATCGATCGGGGAGAGTACGGCCTGTTGCTGACGGCGGAAATCTCGCCCCACGTGGATTTAGCCAGAGTGCAGCGGGTCTTTGTACTTAAAAGGGATCAGGCAGCGCCGCAGTAATAAAGGCTAGGCAGACTCCGGGGATTAATCGGGAGCCACCAGCGGCCGGGGAGAGGTTGGGATGTGAAAAGACTATCTATTGTAGCGGCAATGATAGCAGCAGTGATCTTGCAGTCAACGGTCTGTTCCTTTGTGTGTTGGAAGGGGCTGAAGCCCGATCTGGTTACCGTTATTGTCATCCTTACCGGTCTCACCCACGGATTGGTCCCCGGCTGTGCAATGGGCTTTATTGGAGGTTTCATTCTAGACTATTTCACCGGGCGATTGCTGGGAGCGGCAGCCCTGAGCAAGATGGCCATTGGGGCGCTGAGCGGCTGGATTGCTCCTAAGATTTTCGGCGACCATCTGTTGATCCCACCCACTGCTGTGCTGGTGGGGACTTGGCTTGAGCAGAGCATTTATCTTCTCTTGGTCAATGCCTTTGGCGGGGGCTTGCCCGTGCTCAGGAGTCTGTGGACTATTGTTCTGCCCGTTGGGCTGCTCAATGTTATCTTTGCCTTTCCGGTTTATTATCTCCTGCTGACTCTTGAACAAATACCCTCCCAAGGGGGTACCGGGGAAGATGGATAACAGAACGCGGGTGGAGAGAGCCAGAGTCCTCGGCAGCTGCATCATCTTAATCTTCTTTCTTCTTTCTTGCCGCTTGTGGTATCTGCAGATTGTTCAAGGTCAAAAATTCGCGGCCATGGCTGACGGAAATCGGATCCGCTGGGTGCGAACCTTAGCTCCTAGGGGTCGGATTTTTGACCGCAACGGCGTGCCCTTGGCTACCAACCGCGCCTCCTTTACTGTCTCCCTGCTGCCGGGCAGTCTCGATGGTGAGATGGGAGAACAGGTGTTAACCAGGCTCAGCGAGCTGCTGGGGCTGACCCGAGAGGAGCTGCAGGAGGCCATTAGGAAGGGTATCAGCTATCCTTATGAGCCCATTCGGATAATGCAGGACGTTCCCGCCAAGACAGTGGTGGTCATGGAGGAACAGCGGTACCAGCTGCCGGGGGTAATTGTAGAAATGGCAGAAGTGCGGGAGTATCCCCACGGATCCTTGGCCAGCCATGTCGTGGGCTATATGGCGCCCATCAGCCCAAGTCTGCTCTCGGCTTGGTCTGAACTAGGCTACTATTCCTCGGATTATGTAGGCATGACTGGGTTGGAGCGCCTCTACGAACACGTACTGCGGGGTGAAGACGGCGGCAATCGAGTGGAAGTCAGCGCCCTTAATCGTCCGGTGCAGGTGCTGGAGGTGGTTCCGCCGGTACCGGGAAACGATCTAGTCCTAACCATAGATAAGGACCTACAGGAGCTGGCCGAGGTGGCATTGGTAGAACAGCTGGCGGAGGTTCGGGCTGCCGGTAAATTCACCGATACCTACAGCGGTGTTGTGATCATCCTCGATCCAAAAACCGGCGGAATTCTGGCCATGGCCAGTGTGCCCGGATACGATCCCAACCGCCTGTCCGATGCGGGTCAGCGAGGAGCGTACTATGCTGAATTATCCCAGGATAAGCACAGACCTTTGTTTAACCGGGCTATTCAAGGTCTCTACTCGCCGGGCTCCGCCTTTAAGCCGATAGTATCCATAGCCGCGCTGGAAGAAGGTAAGACGACGGTGGGTGAAGTCTTCTATGCCGATGATATATGCCCCTTCGGACTTAAGCGCTGCTGGACCTTGCGGAACTCTCCGCCCCTGCCCCCCCATGGGAATGTCACGGTGAAAAGCGCTTTGGCGGAATCCTGCAATGACTACTTTTGGGAAATGGGCCTGCGGCTCGGTATAGACCTTCTAGCAGAGTATGCCCGGAGGGCAGGTTTTGGTCTTCCCACCGGACTGGAGATGTATCCTTCGGAAGAAACCGGCCTTGTACCTGATCCCGAGTGGAAAAGGCAGCGGTTTGCCCGGCAGCCCCGGTCTGAGCAGATTTGGTACCCGGTAGAAACTATGGATGTGGCCATTGGGCAGGGCTTTCTCTTGGTCACTCCTTTGCAGATGGCGGCTTTTTACATGGGTCTGGCCAACCGGGGAACCATCTATGTACCGTATCTTGTGGAGCGAATTCAGCGGCCCACTGGAGAAGTGATAGAAGAGACAGTGCCCAAGGTAGCCCGGGTGTTGGAAGCATCGCCTCAAACTTGGAATGCAGTCATTGACGGATTGGTGGAGGTAGTGAAGACAGGTACCGGCGCCTCGGCCTTTAGAAACTTCCCCTATCCGGTGCGGATCGCCGGCAAGACAGGTTCAGTGCAGCTCGGGCCTGGTCAAGGCGATGCCCACAGCTGGTTCTGCGGATTCGCACCGGCCGATGATCCGGAGATCGTGGTGGTGGCCTTTGCCGAACACGGTGGCGGTGGTGCAACTACCGCTGGTCCTATTGTCCGGAGGATCATGGAGGAATATTTCAAAAAGCAGTTCGAAGCGGCAGGGGAAGCGGCTGAGGATCTGGAACCGATTGGATAAAGCCTATAGGCTATCTGCGAATCTTCAGAAGGAATCATAAAGTTGTCGCCGAAGTTAACAAAGTATGGTGTCAATGGTGGTGAAGGGTGAGTGGCCCGTGACTACGTAGCCTTTAAGGGGACAAAGCAAGGGTTAGTGTTGTGGTTAGACCCCCAGGCGGAGTTTAGTGAGATCTTGGATCAGCTGCGGGAGAAGCTCTCCAGTACCAAGGATTTTTGGCAGGGTGTAACTGTGACCATTAAGCAATCACAAAGAAAGTGCCGCCCTGAAGAAAAAAAGCGGCTGGAAGAGATAATGGGTGAATTTGGTATGGCATTAAGGGAAGAGACTGAGGAGATGGTCAATAAAGATAGGGAGCAAGGGGCAGAATCCGGCAAGGTTGATCGGGACAGTGCCCTCATTGTTCGTCGGACGCTGCGGTCTGGGCAAAGTGTCCATCACCCCGGCAGTGTGGTGGTTCTCGGTGATGTCAATCCCGGTGCTGAGGTGGTGGCCGGCGGCGACATTATTGTCTTGGGGGCATTGCGGGGAGTGGCCCATGCCGGTGCCTTGGGGGAAGAGGCTGCTGTGGTGGTAGCCTTTCGGCTGCAGCCGACACAGCTGAGGATAGCCCATTTTATCTCCCGAGCTCCGGATGATGCAAATCTGCCTGAGCCGCAGGGCCCGGAGATTGCCCAGGTCCGCAATAATCTGATCACAATCCAGAGCTATAGTACATGAGAAGTAGTGCTTAATTTGTGGAGCTTCGTTGGCAGGACTCGGGTAGGGGGCAAAAGGACTGGTCAGCCCTTGAGAATCGCCCGGGTCCCGCGGATTAAGGAGGTAGTCGGATGGCGGGAAGAGTGTTGGTGGTTACCAGCGGCAAAGGCGGTGTCGGCAAGACCACTACAGCGGCTAATATCGGGGCCGGCCTGGCGCTTTTGGGCCGTAAGGTCTGTCTCATCGATGCTGATATCGGACTCCGGAACCTCGACGTCGTCTTGGGTTTAGAAAACCGAATAGTCTATGATTTGACCGATGTAGTGGAAGGCAACTGCCGGGTTCGCCAGGCGCTGATCAAAGATAAGCGGACAGAGAATCTGTATCTTCTGCCGGCAGCTCAGACTAAAGAAAAGGATGCCGTGGCGCCGGAACAGATGAAGGCTCTTTGTGATGAGCTGCGGGAGGATTTTGAGTATATTATTGTGGACTGCCCCGCCGGAATCGAGAGGGGTTTCAAGAATGCCATCGCTGGCGCCGATGAAGCAATTATCGTCACTACCCCCGAGGTTGCGGCTGTTAGGGATGCCGATCGAATTATCGGGCTGTTGGAGGCCTCTGAGTTATATGAACCCCGGCTGATTATCAATCGCATCCGGCCCCAAATGGTGAGAAAAGGGGACATGATGGGAATTGATGATATTATCGAGATCCTGGCCATTGAGTTGTTGGGCGTTGTGCCCGATGATGAGAATATCATCGTCTCCACCAACCGAGGTGAGCCTGTGGTGATGGACCGAAGATCCAAGGCCGGACAAGCCTACAGCAATATCGTGCGGCGGATAGAAGGCATTGATGTCCCGTTTTTGTCTCTGGAAGACGAAGGACTGCTCACTCGGCTGAAGAGGGCGTTACTGGGACACAGTTAAAAGGGGGCAACCTAGCATGCTAGATTTCCTGAAGCAGTTTTGGAACCGCGATAGCGATTCATCCAAGCAGATTGCTAAGGAGCGCTTGCGGTTGGTGCTGGTTCATGACCGGGTAAATGTTTCCCCGAGCCTCTTGGAGGCCTTGAAGGAAGATCTCTTGGAGGTCATCTCTAAGTATATGGAAATTGAAGAAAACGGCCTAGAAGTCAATCTGGACAGATCTGAAAACTCAGTAGCCCTAGTGGCCAACATTCCTGTCAGAAGGATGAAGCGAGCAATAGAACAGAGCCGGTTGGGGTAGGAGACTTGTTGCGGGATGGTGGCAATTGATTGAAGAAATGGATCCAGAATATCGATTTTACCCTGCTGTTGATAGTCGCCATTTTACTTCTCTTTGGACTGGTTGTGCTGTGGAGTGCTACAGCAGGTAGTGTGGGTAAAGGCCAGGGAGACCCGCTGTTGTATGTGAAAAGGCAGTCTGCCTGGGTGCTGGTGGGCATCGGCGTCATGATTGCCATCTGTTCCGTGGACTATAACGTATTGGGGCACTATTATCGGTTCATCTATGCAGGAACACTGGCTAGTCTGGTGTTGGTATTGGTTTTCGGCCGGAACGTTAGCGGGACTCAAGGGTGGTTTCGGTTCGGGTCGGTGGGGCTACAGCCGGCAGAGTTTGCCAAGATTGGTGTAATTGTAACTTTAGCCAAGCATCTGGATAAGAAGGAGAGCCTGGATCAGCTGACTGATCTGCTCTCTCCCTTTATCCACGTCGGGATACCCATGCTGCTCATTCTCAAGCAGCCGGACTTTGGTACCGCCATGGTGTTTATCGGGGTGCTCTTCGGAATGTTGTTCATGGCCGGTGCTGATCGCCGCCACCTGCTGGGCATTGCCGGTGCAGGATTGGCGCTGTTTAGCACAGTGGCCTTTCTCAGCATTCGGGGGATTGTCCCTATCCTCGCACCCCATCAGATCAGCCGCATTCTGATCTTTTTCGATCCCTACAGCGACAGGACCGGTGCCGGTTGGAATGTCATCCAATCCATGATCGCCATTGGTTCTGGAGGACTGTTTGGGAAGGGACTTCTCCAGGGAACCCAGGCGCAGTTAAATTTTCTTCCGGCTCACCATACAGATTTTATTTTTTCTGTGGTGGGAGAGGAGCTGGGCTTCTTGGGCTCCTTCTTTCTCTTGGTTCTGTATGTGCTTCTCCTCTGGCGGGGTCTCAAGATCATGGTCCTGGCCAAGGATGACTACGGAGCCAATTTGGCCGCAGGAGTTGTAGC
>JAAZHE010000003.1 GCA_012510855.1 Bacillota bacterium
GCTAAAATTGATGGATGTTCAGAGTTCCAGATATGGTATCGAATCATGATTCCTCTGGCCCGACCCGTCATAGTGCTGGCTTTCCTGTTCCACTTTACCAATGTGTGGAAGGAGTTCTACGCGCCCTTTATCTATCTGAGCGACAAGAAGATGTTCACCCTCACCTTGGCACTGTATAACCTCCAGGGCGGTACGGTGAAGGCCGATTGGAATGTCATGATGGCAGCCGCAACCATGATCGCATTACCTATGTTGTTTATGGTACCCCTAACTCAAAGGGCATTCACCAGCGACATTGCTGCAACCGGCATCAAGGGATAGTCTTTGGCTCTTCAACTACTTATATATAAGGAGGCTTTCGCCAATGCTGTATCTTAGGTCACAGGATGGAACCTGGTTTGGTGATCCCATTCCCTTTTATTGGGATGGTACTTATCATCTTTTCTATCTAAAAGACCGCATGCATCACGCTCTGCCGGGAGGGCGGCATATTTGGGGTCATTTTGCCTCCAGCGATCTGATCAACTGGAAAGAGTACCCAGTGGCCATTCCCTTGGGGCCGGAAGGAGCGGTGGATTCTGCATCTTGCGGAACTGGAGCTATTATTGAAAAGGACGGCGTTTTTCATCTCTACTATTTGGGCCGGTATATAACTACCCATGGGGAAACACGGGAGACCATGTGTCATGCCACCAGTAAAGATCTGATAACCTGGGAGAAAAACCCCAACAACCCCATATCTCGACCAGACCCTGAGAAGTACTTGGTGACCGATTGGCGTGACGGCTTCCCGTTTTGGAATGAAGAAGCAAGGGAATACTGGATGCTGGTAACCGCCAAGTTGAAGGATGCCCTGCCCTCCCGGAGGGGATGTATTGCCCTGTTGGCTTCCAATGATTTGTACAACTGGGAGCTGAGGGAGCCGTTTTGGGCACCGCAGCTTGAGTGGGATCACGAATGCCCTGATCTTTTCTATTGGACTGGTTGGTGGTATTTGATTTATTCGACCGCCAGTGCTACCTTTTACCGCCGTGCCCGCAGCCTGAAAGGGCCTTGGCGTTCTGATGCCATCGACACCTTTGATGGCTCTCTCCTCTATGCTGCTAAGAGTGCGGGCAATGAAGAGAGGCGCATGCTGTTTGGCTGGATCCCCACTCGAGAAGGAGACCGAGATTGCGGTAAAACCCAGTGGGGCGGTCACGGCACTTTCCGAGAGTTGGTGCAGGATGAAAACGGGGAACTCTGGGTAAAGTGTCCGCCGGAACGGATGGCCGTGGCCGGAGAAGAGATTCCTCTTAACCTAGTGCCGAAACTGGGTGATTGGGACATGGCCGGGAGGCGATGCGGGTGTGCCTTCAGTGATGGGCTCTCGTATCTATGGGCCAGCAACATCCCCAAGAATGCACTGCTTCGATTTAGGTTTACACCGCAGGATGTCACCAGGAAAGTCGGTGTTTTCCTAAGAAGCGATGATAGTGTCAACAACTGCTATGAGCTAGCTGTTGAGCCCCTTCAGAACCGCTTTACCCTGACCCGAGTTGTAGATGCAAAGCGGCAGAAAGACAGTGCCTGGCGGCCGTTATGTATTAAAGATAAGACACAGCCTATAGATGTAACAGTGTTCCTGTATGATTCTATTATAGAGGTCTTCGTCAACGATCGAGCAGCATTGGTTGCCCGCTACTATGATCATCAAGGAAGCAATATGGGCTTCTTTGTAGAAGAGGGCGGTGGAGTATTCGAGAATATCACCGTGCAGGAGCTTCCGGGGAACCTATAAATCAAAGCTGAAGCAAGGTGGAAGTTGAGGCCGTTGCAGACGGCCGGTGCACTGCCCCGGTTCTTGAAAAAGATAAGCAGAGCTTTTCATTACAGCCTCTACCCATAATGGTGGAGGCTGTTTCTTGTTTGTATGTTGTTGAGTTGATGGGTTACGACCATATGAACGCAGATGCCCTTAGATACACAACATCAAGCAGAGTCTTCCAGGGTTGCCTTTCTGTCGCAATTGCCAGTTAACCGCGTGGTTGCAAGAATAGAAGGGAAATCTCAAATTACGAAGAAGATCAAATGGGAAACTTCAAAAATCAACAGGCAAAGTACACCAGGGAATTAGCATATAAGTTGTATGGAAGGGTACATATCCCGGTATATCTCGGGCGAGATCACCAGTTTGAATTATAAAACTGGTACCTTTGGGAAGGACATCGTGACAGAGGACACTGTTAACACCGCTGACCAGTGGTGTAGATGGACTGATTTCTATAAAGCCGGCAGTCGCGGCACATGAATCGGCAAGAACCGACCCTTCGGTTTGTGTTAAATAAGGCCTTCTGCAGGAGGTATGCTTGATGAGAATAGCTGTCAGTATGTGGAGTCTGCATAGGGAGTTTTACGCCGGCCGCATGGATGTTGTAGATTTCATCAAATGGGCTGCTGATACTGAGGTAGCTGGTGTTGAGCTGTTGGATGTCTTTTGGAAGGACCTCGACACAGAGGGTCCCAAGGTGCTGGAGACACTAAAAGAGTGTAACCTAGCCGTTGCCGCCTACGCGGTGAGCAATAACTTCGTGATTCCCGATGCCGATGCTCGGTCAGAGCAGGTGAAGGTTATCACCCGGGGAGTAGACATGGCAAAGTACTTGAATTCCAAAGTAGTACGAGTGTTTGCCGGCGATCTGACGGAAGGTATTGCCTTTGATGATGCCCGGGGCTGGATTATCGATGGTTTGCGGCAGGCCGCGGCCTATGCAGAGGAACAGGGAGTCACTCTGGCCTTGGAAAACCATGGCTTGCTGGCCGGAAAAGCCGCCCAGGTGGAAGGCATAATAGCCGACGTCGGTTCACCGGCTTTCAAAGCAACCATAGATACAGGTAACTTCCTTTTGGTAGACGAGGAACCCGTTGATGCCGTGAAAGTCCTGGCATCCCATGCTGGCCACGTGCATTTCAAAGACTTCCGACCAGGTAAGGAAGGGGAGTCTCCATCCTACCCCGCCCTATCCGGCAAGAGGTTTGTCGGGACTATCATCGGTGAAGGGGTAGTTGACCCCAAGGAGGTTCTCCGAATCCTTAAGGACGCCGGATATGATGGATGGTTATCGGTGGAGTTTGAGGGGCTCGAGGAAGAAAAGCACGGAGCAACCAGCAGCATAAAGAACTTGGCTGCAGCCTTAGCGGCACTATGAGTTGACAGATCCTCAGGGACAGACCACGGGGGATTCACCAGATCACTCAGTGGCGTTGTTCTGCGGTAAAGGGGAAGACAGTTTTCCGGGAAGGAAGAGAGAGTTGAAGGCAAAAGAGAGAGTAGCACTTGCTTTAGCTCGGCAGATACCTGACCGGGTGCCGGTGTTCCCGGTTATCACTGCCTATCATGCTTCCCGTATTCTCGGGATCAAATACCGTGAGATTGTCTTGGATCCCATGTTGACATACGAGGTTTTGCTCGCCGCTTGGCGGGAGTATGGGTTTGATGGGTTTGAGATTGGCTTGGGACCGCCGCCGGACTATAAGGATAGGATCAAAGTACGTACGATAAACGGTATAGACTACCTGGTAGACCCCGAATCCAACGAACCTTATGCCCGATTAGAGGATGACGAAGCTCCTATTCCCTTACATGAAGACCCGCCCATCAAAGAACTGGCGGATCTGGAGCAAATTCATGTTCCTACCGTCGAGGAGATAAGAGCTAGCGGTCGCTTGGCACCGGTGGAACGGGTTCTCAAGGAGGTAGGGGATGATGCGTACATAGCAGGGGTTGCTGCCAGTCAATCGATGAACTTCTTAGTGCAGATGCGGGGTTCCCAACAAGCTATGCTGGACTTGGTTGAGAATCCCGAACTGGCCCATGCCATCATGCAGAAGGGCACTGAAATCAGTATTAGCATAGGTTTAGCTTTGATAGAAGCCGGTGTTGACGGCATATATATCGGTGATGCTTGGGCTTCGGCCAGTATCATATCGCCGGCCCATTACAAGGAGTTTTGCTTACCCTATCATAGACAGGCCGCAAAGGCTTTTCAGCAGGCCGGGGCGCAGGTCTATCTCCATGTATGCGGCAATGTGGTCCCGATCTTAGAGCTCATGGCCGATACCGGTGTTGATGGGATTGAACCTCTCGACCCTTTGGGTGGGGTGACAGTGGGGGAAGCCAAGAAACGTGTTGGCAATCGCGTCGCGCTTAAAGGCGGACTCAACACAGTGCTTCTCCTTCAAGGCTCTCCCAAAGAGGTGATGGAAGCGGCAAGAAGGTGTATTGAAGAAGGAGCTCCTGGAGGTGGGTACATTCTAGGCTCCGGTGATGATATCCCCAGGGATGCGCCTCGGGAAAACGTCGCCGCCATGGTGGAAGCCGCCCACATCTACGGACGTTATTAAGTGCAGCTGGGATATATGAGGATAGCTTGGCGCACAAACAGGCTCTCTATGACGAGGGTCGGTTGAGATAGGAATGAGGAGTCTCGGGACTGATGGAGGGAAGGGGGATGGTAATCACCACAGATAATTAACAGGGTCCATGTCCATCGCGGTAGAGTAACACTAGTCCAAACTGACAGGAGGTTGAGTTATTCATGCGAAGAACATGGAACTTATTTGTCGTGGGGCTGTTGGTTTGCTTATTGGTGTCCGGTACCGCCCTAGCAAAGGTCAAGATCACCTATTGGACAGGGTGGGGTGGAGAGGAGCTGGAAGACCTAAAGGTAGTTATTGAGGAATTCCATAAAGCTAACCCAGATATCGAAGTAGAGACAACCACCATCTTTGGTGCCTATGAGAAACTGCTTACTGCCATTGCTGGTGGCCGGGGCCCAGACGTTGTATCAGCTGTGTGGGCTAGCCAGTTGGCGGGTTTGGCTCATCACGGAGCCTTGCAACCCCTTGACAAGTACATTGAGGCTTCTAGTGTCGTAAGTCCCGATGACTTTTTCCCTGCCATCTGGAAGTCTTTCCAGTACCAGGGTCATGTATGGGCTTTGGCTGCAACCACCAACACCAACTTTGAGGCCTACAACAAAGAGTTCTTCCGTGAAGTTGGGTTAGATCCGGAGGCGCCACCCAAGACGTTGAAAGAGTTTGAGGATGTTATTCGTAAGCTCACCATTTGGGATTCCGAAGGCGAGCTGGTTAGACTGGGTTATCTGCCCAGCGGACTGCTGAAGTGGGGTTATGTCTTCGGCGGCGAGTGGCTCAATGAAGAGACCAACGAGATTACAGCTGATCATCCCCGTAACGTTGCGGCTTTGCAGTGGTTGGGTGATTTCTGGGCTGAATACGGTGTTGAGAAACTCCAGAAGTTCAGCGCCGGCTTTGGCAACTACTGGAGCCCCAACAACCCGTTCATGGTTGGTAAGCTGGCTATTCAGAACTACGGCGAATGGATCGAGTCCTTCCGTGTAAGGTATAATCCCAGCCTGGACTATGGAGTTTTCGCCACACCCTATCCTGAGGGCGGAAGGCCTAATGTCACTACCTTTGGGGGCAGCGTATTTGCAATCCCTGTTGGCAGCAAGAACCCCGAGGCTGCCTGGAGATTCATCGAGTGGATTACCGGCCCCGAGGGTCAGAAGAGGTTGGCCAGAGTCTTTACCAACATGCCGCCTCGAGCCGATGTAGCAAGGGATCCTGAACTCCTTGAGGAGATTCCCATCCTCAAGTTTGGTCTCAGCCTCCTTGAAGGGCCCAATGCCTTTGCCGACTCTGTTCCTATCCCGGTATGGGAGCAGTACTTGGCAGAGCTAGGTCGGGCAGAAGAAGCTGTGACCCGGGGCGTAGCTAAGCCCGAGGAAGCTCTGAAGGAGGTCAAAGCAATCATCGAAAGGGAGCTTCAGAAGATTCAGTAGCTGAAAACAGGAAGATTGAATCCCCGGGGGTTTCCCCCGGGGAACCCTATGATAGCAGGATGATAGCAGGAGGGTGGGTTTTCATATGTTGCTCCGCAAGAAAAGGCACCGAGACCTAGCTACTGGATTAGCCTTCATCAGCCCTTGGATCATCGGCTTTTTAGCGTTTGTGCTATATCCCCTAGTTGCATCCTTCTATTACAGCTTCACTCAGTTCAATATCCTTCGGCCTCCCAAGTGGATTGGATTACAAGGGTACTCAGAGCTGCTTTTTGAGGACCCGCTGTTTTGGATATCTATCAAAAACACATTATATATGTTGGTTTTTGGGCTGCCGCTGTCTTTAATCATGAGTCTATTGCTGGCCGTATAGCTCAATCAAAATATTAGGTTCAAAGCCTTTTTCAGGACTTTGTTTTATCTACCGTCTATCATTCCCGCTGTGGCTTCTGCCATGTTGTGGCTGTGGATATTCAATCCTCAGTATGGATTGATCAACAGTCTGCTTGCCATGTTAGGTATTACTGGGCCCGGATGGCTTGTAGACCCCCGTTGGTCGAAACCGTCCTTTATTATCATGGGCCTGTGGGGTGTGGGAGGCACAATGGTCATTTTTCTGGCTGGCCTACAGAGTATTCCCGACCAGCTCTATGAAGCTGCAGAGATCGACGGGGCCAGCTGGTTTCAGCAGTTCATCAAGATCACACTGCCCATGCTGAGTCCGACCATTTTATTCAATCTCATCATGGGAGTGATATCAATGCTGCAGTATTTTACTGCACCGTATATCATGACCAGGGGTGTAGGCTCCAATGTGCCGCCGGGCAGTCCCCTCAATTCAACTTTGTTTTACTCACTCTACCTTTTTCAGAATGCCTTTGCCTATTTCAAAATGGGTTATGCTTCAGCCATGGCCTGGATCATGTTTATCTTGATTATGGCTGCTACCCTTGCGCTGTTCGGGAGTTCCGCCCGGTGGGTTTACTATGAAGGGCAATAGGAGGAAGGCAGATGGCAAACCGAATGCGAGATCATTCGCTGAAGCGGCGGGAGCTGATAAGGAAATGTGTCGTTTATGGGCTTCTTATAGTATTGGGTGTTTTGTTCGCTCTGCCTTTTGTCTGGCTGGTTTCCACGTCACTAAAGGAAGATAATCAGCTGTTCGTCATGCCACCCATCTGGATACCCAATCCCATTAAGTGGAGCAACTACCGAGAGGCTTTGAATTACATTCCTTTCTGGCTGTACCTCAAGAATACCCTGACCATTGCGATACTGTCTACCATCGGCATGCTGCTTTCTTCCTCTTTGGTAGCCTATGGGTTTTCCCGGGTGCAGTGGCCGGTCAGGGATGTCGTATTTATACTGGTGCTGGCCACCATGATGCTGCCCTATCAGGTGACTATGATTCCCCTGTTCATAGTCTTTCGCAATCTAGGATGGATAGGCACTTTTAAGCCCTTGATTATTCCTTCATTCTTTGGTGGGCCTTTTTACATTTTCCTACTGCGGCAGTTCTATCTCACCTTGCCTATGGAGCTCTCTGATGCGGCTAGAATCGACGGCTGCTCCGAGCTCGGTATCTACTATAGGCTAATATTGCCGTTGTCTAAGCCAGCTCTATCTACAGTTGCCCTTTTTACCTTCATGGCGCACTGGAATGACTTCCTCGCTCCCTTGATTTATCTCGAGGACGATACCAAGTATACCCTGGCTTTGGGCTTACAACAGTTCCAGCGTCAGTACGGCATGGAGTGGGCGATGTTGATGGCTACTTCGGTGGTGGTTACTGTGCCCATCATTGTGCTGTTCTTTATAACCCAAAAGACTTTTGTGCAAGGTATAGCCCTCACCGGTTTGAAGGGTTAACCTACAGGCATCAGGGTGGGAGGAATTGTCGTGGCAGTAGGATTTCCAGAACCAAGCCAGAACGACTTGCTGATGCATAACCAGGAAGTAAAGGAGCTTTGGGAAGCCTATAGACGGGGTGAGCCTTGGCGGGTACCGGTGATCTTTAACTACGGAATTCGCTGCCGCCTATTGGACCCATCCCTCAATACTGAAGGCTATACCTTTCAACAGTACTTCGAAGATCCCGATGTAATGTTGGATGCACAGCTCAAGCATCTTCATTTTAAGGCATTTAACCTTTGGCGGGATGAGCCCATGGGCTATCCTGAAGAAGGCTGGCAGATCTTCATCGATTTTCAGAATACTTTTGAAGCCCCCTGGTTCGGATGTCCAGTTCGTTATTATGAAGACCAAGTCCCCGACAGCGTGGAAATTCTCCGGGAACGCAAATCGCTGCTTTATGAAATGGAGATTCCTGATCCACTCAGTGTGCCCATTATGCAAAGGGCCATAGAATTCTACGAGTTTTTTAGAGAAAAGTGCCCGAAAATGGAGTTCATGGGACGGCCTGTACTTCCTCCCCAGAGCTTGCCGGGAGCCGGTACCGATGGACCCTTTACTGTGGCCTTTAAACTCCGGGGAGCGACAGAGCTTTGTTTGGATATTTACGAAGATCCCCAGTATGTCCACGATCTGTTGTCATTTATCACTGAAGCTACAATTCAACGGATTAAGGCGGTGAGGCAATACTTAATTGATAGAAAAGATGCGGACCCGCACCAGTTTGAGGCTCCGGGCTGGGGATTTGCCGATGATGCGGTAGAAATGCTGTCACCGGAGGTGTACCGCGAGTTCGTATTACCCTATCATAAACGGTTGGTCGATACCTTTGCCAATAATGGGCCAGTCAGCGTCCATCTGTGTGGAAATGCCAGCCACATCTATCCCGTGTTAGTGGAAGAGCTGGGAGTTGCAAGTATTGATACCGGTTTTCCAGTAGACCACGGCAGACTTAGGGAGCAGTTGGGTCCAGATGTCGAGATTCTGGGAGGCCCCAGCATCATGTTGTTGAAGGCAGGGCCAGTAGAAGCGGTGGTAGAAGAAGTAAAGCGTATACTGCAATCGGGGGTCATGACCGGCAGGAGGTTCATCTTGCGGGAGGGAAACAACGTGGCTCCCGGTACACCCCTGAGCCATCTACGGGCAATGTATGAAGCCGCCAAGGTATACGGCCGGTACTAGGGACGCTACTGAGGACGTAGGGGTTAGACTAGATTCGATTATTGAAACGCTATCTTTCTGTAGAGCTTATTGATTGGTGTATCGTAAATCGCTGGAGTATCATGATACATCGGCCTTATGCCCTCAATAGCAGATCTACTGTTAGGGGGCGGGAGCCGATGTTATCGTCTATGTACCATTACTGCATTGTTAGGAGTTGACTAAGATGACAGCTAGACGCAGCTTTATGGATGAAGTGAGGGAACAGCCGGAAGTCTTGAGAACGCTTGTTTCTTCGTATGAGGGCCAGCTTGCCCAGCGGCTGCAGGAGGCAGCCCAGCTGATTGACAGCAAACCTACCCTTGTGATAGTCGGCATGGGAAGCTCCCACTTTGCAGGGGAGATACTTGTCCAACGCCTGAATAGAACTCAGTTCAAGGTTTTGAACTGTGATGCCAGTGAATTGGTGCATTATCAACAGGGGATAATGGCTGGAGATGCTGTCATGCTGGCCATATCCCAATCCGGTGAGAGTGCCGAAACCTGTTCGGCGGCTGAGGCCCGGCCTAAATCAATGCCGCTAATTTGCATCACCAACGATGAAAACAGCCGCCTGGCCCGGATGGGCGACATCGTTTTGCCGCTCCTTGCTGGTGACGAGGAGGGCACCTCATCCAAGACCTTTGTTGCCACCATGGCTCTGCTTCACTTGCTGGGAGATGCTGTTGCGGGTGAGGAAGTCCTCTCATCTGCCGAGGCCTTTCAAGTAGCCCAGTGGCTTGACGAATTGATAGACTCCCTTGGAGAAGAAGTAACCAGGCTCCTTCAACGTCCTGGTGAATTTGATGCTGTAGTCTTTACCGGGCGAGGACCGGGTTTGGTCAGTGCCCTGCAGGGTGCACTAATTACCCAAGAAATGACTCAAATGCCTGCTGCAGCTTTCAGTGCTGGGCAGTTTCGGCACGGTCCCATTGAAGCCACCGGTCCTGATTTGTTGGTAGTCATATTCGCACCCCTAGGTAGGACAACAGAGCTTTTGGTTAGACTGGCTAGAGATTGTGCGGCCTTTGGTTCACCTACTTGGCTGGTTACTGATACAGCTGTCGAGATCGCTCCAACGGAAAATTTGTTTGTTACGAAATTGCCCCAGGTGAGTGAAGAACTGTCGCCGCTCCTTTCTATATTAGTACCAGAACTCTTGGGGGCAGCTTTAGCCCGGCGGAAGGGCTTGGAACCAGGCAGGTTGCAGAAAATCAGCAAGGTCACCAGCTTTGAATAAGATGCCATTTTGGTCTGTAATGGTCTTGCCCTGACTGCAGCAGCAGTTTGCTGGAGTCAGGGCATTTTTGCTTTCAAGAAACCCCGCAACAGTGCTTTCATATCATCTAGACACCTTTGGTTAAAAGATCATCCATTCTTACTAAGACCGTGGAGAATTTCTCCAGTCATTGGCATAATATGCTGCTCTTATCTGGGCCGCGGCATTCTCCGTTTTATGCTCCAGCGGGGGACATGTTCTGCGCCAATGCAGGTGAGATGCAGCTTACCCAGATTTTTGCCTTAATGTTACAGGAAAAACAATCGTAGGACAGAGCAGGTATATACAGAGCGGTGGAGAATATAGTTTATCGAAAGAGTGATCTATATATGGGACAAGACTTTAGAATTAGATGAGATGCACCAAAACAAAATGAATAATAGATGAAATTCTAGTAAGGAGGCTCCGCAAATGTCGATTAGGCCTTGGCGGGAATTAACCTATGGACGGCTCAAGGTTAAGGTGTTTGAGAACAAAGTTGAGCTGGGAAGGGCTGCTGCTCAGCTTACCAGTGAGACAATCCGTACTTTACTTATGGA